>JAAYQY010000406.1 GCA_012519125.1 Spirochaetales bacterium | reverse complement strand
TGCCCGGGGCGTCGACAAGGGACATGCAGTACGTTCGCTGTGCAATGCCTACCAGATAGATGCAAGCCAAGTCATGGCAGTGGGAGACTACTACAACGACATCGGCATGTTCCGGGCTGCCGGCTATTCGGTGGCGATGGCAAATGCCCCTAGCGACGTGGCAAAGCATGCCACTGCCATGACAAAGAGCAACAGCGAGGACGGATTGGCACTAGCCATCGAGGCCATCCTGTGAATAAGCCTCTGTCCATCTACCGTGGACTTCCCCAACCCATCTATGTACTCTTCTTCTCCACCGTCATCAACGCAGTGGGAATTTTCGTCTATCCCTTTTTGACGCTCTACCTGACCAGGCGTCTCGGCTATTCTGCCTTGGAAGCAGGAACCTACATGACCTTTGCCTCCATACTCTATGTTCCCGGTTCCATGATCGGTAGCAAACTGGCTGACAGCATAGGCCGCAAACCTGTGCTGGTCATCTTCCAGTTGCTCATGGACCTTTGTTTTCTTCTTGCAGGTATTTTTGAAGGGTCGGCAGCAATCCCCTACCTTGTCCTGCTCGCCCTCTTCTTCGATGGCATGGTAGATCCTGCCCGGGAGGCGATGAAAACCGATGTGACGACCATAGGAAACCGGCAGGCTTCTTTCAGCCTCATCTACCTTGGGCACAACATAGGCTTTGCCATCGGACCGGTCATCGCGGGCTATCTCTTTTATACCATGCCCAGCTGGATCTTCTACGGCAACGCCCTCGCTGGAGCCCTGGCTACCATCTTGGTGATGCTCAAGGTCAAGGAGAGCAAACCCTCCAAGGAGACCGTAGAGGAGAGCAAGGGGTGGAAAACCACCGAGAAAGGCGAGGAAGGAGGCCTCCTCAAGGCCCTCTTCACCCGCCCTCGGCTCTTGTTGTTCGCCCTCTCCGTAACCTTTTTCAGTTATGCCTACAGCCAAACGCTCTTTGCACTTCCCCTGCTTACCACCAAGCTTTTCGGCGAGCAGGGCGCCCCACTCTACGGCAGGATGATGGCGCTCAACGGCATCGTGGTGGTTCTGTTCAATCCCATCATCGTCTCCTCGCTGAGGCGCTTCCACCCCCTGGCGAACACCACCATCGGTGGCCTGCTCTACGCAGTGGGCTTCTCCCTCTTTGCCTTTGCCGGCATCGCCCCCATGTTTCTCCTGCTTACGGTAGTTTATACCCTGGGGGAGATCATCTGCGCGACAAACGAGCACTTCTATGTGGCGAACAACACCCCAATCAGTCACCGTTCCCGATTCTCGGCAATCCTTCCCATCATCATGGGAACAGGCCATGCAATCGCCCCGATTGTGGGGGGAACCATCATCGACGGGCATTCGATGTCGCTTTTGTGGATTTCCACCGGCCTTGCAGCCCTCATTGGTTCAGCCGGAGTCTTTATGCTCTATCTGACCGAGAAAAAACCCCAGGCGTGAGCCCAGGGTTGCAATCTACAGCTTTTCCAGCAACTTTTTCACTGCTGTGGCAGGGAAATCGGGATTGTCTTTCTCCTTGGAAAGCAGATCCTTGAGAAGAGATCTGACCGCATCGCTTTGCGGCAGGATGTAGCCTGCCTCGCGATAACAGTCCTCGGCCATGATGTGGTTGCTCATCGCCACCGTCTTGCAGAGCTGGCGGAACACAGGATCATCACTTTCTGAGGCAAGAGCCTTGGCTATCGATTCCTGTTCCACCTTGCTCGCAGCAAGATCGAACAGCGCATCTTTCACTTCAGTCTCTTTCTTCTGCGGCTTGGGATAGTTTGATGGCACCAGATAGATGGCATGGCTGGGGCACGCATCCACACAAAGCCGGCAACCGGAGAGGCATTTTGAGAAATCAATCTGTCCATTATCTGTATCGGTAGCCCCTGTGGGACACACAAAGAGACACACACAATCCTTGGTACACAGGGTAATATTACGTGCTGCATGCATCAGATGGCCTCCTTCTGGACTGCTTGGATCTTGAAACTCGGAACCTTGCAGATCGGGCAGATGGCTGGGGGCTGTTCCCCGACATAGACAAAGCCACAGATTTCGCACACATACACATTCGTTCCATCCAAGAGGCTGTTCTTCTGTTTCTCATACCGCACCAGAAGGCTCTTGAGCAGTTTGGAAACCTTTTCCCCCCAAACCAAAGCGCGAAGCGAACCACGGTCCTGATGCTTGGATGCGGCTGCATTGGCCTCAAGGTAACCACTTGCCAAATCTTCATTGATTGCTTTCAGCAAGTCCTGGTAGCTGCACCCTTCTTGCTTCTTGCGGCCTTCTTCATAGAATGATGCCAGTTCACCGAACAACTGTGCCTCTTCGCTTCGCAGCTGCTTGCTGCACGCTTTCTGCAAATTGGTGCACATGGCAGCAAGTTCACCATGCGTCATTTCACGAATATCGTCTTCCACACGTAACCTCCTAAGCATAGAGTTTTTTTAGTATACCAGTTTTTGACGGAATCTTGGTAAAAATGCGGGAAAAGAGAAAAATTTATCTGATATATAAGTATATCACCCTCATATACATATGAGCATATCATGATATGATTGTGTAATTTCTCTTCCGCCCTGTGTCAGATTCTTGTCAATCTTGCTTCTCCATTGCCGATACTAGACTCATGTACAAGAAAGGCATCGGACAAGCAATCAGGGAAATACGGCTTG
>JAAYQY010000405.1 GCA_012519125.1 Spirochaetales bacterium | reverse complement strand
TTGCAAGTCTTTGGAATTTGCAGGGGCAGCTGTTTGCATTGCTCTTTGTTGGTGCGCTGCTTCGAAAGGCAAATATCTTTACTGATGTCTCCAAAGATATGCTTACAGACTTGGTGCTGTATGTGACGTTGCCATGCAGTATCATCTTATCCTTTCAGATAGATATCGACACTTCGTTGGCTGCCTCCCTAGGAATCATTTTTCTTATATCAGTGGGTACCCAGGTGTTCTGTTATGCCTTGACCAAGATAACCTTTCGTAAGGTCACTCCCGCACAAAGAAGTATTTTGCATTATGGGATTCTTGTTTCCAATGCTGGATTTATGGGGTTACCTATTGCCGGAGAGCTATTCGGTCCTGCAGGGCTCATGTATGCCTCCATCTATCTGATTCCCCAGCGAGTGGTTATGTGGACAGCAGGACTCTCCATTTTCAGTTCTGCCGCGGCAACAAAGAAAGAAGCAATACGGAAAGTCATTCTGCATCCATGCATGATTGCTGTGTATGTGGGGGTTGGTATGATGCTACTCAAACCTCCACTTCCCTCGTTTGTGCGCATGACGCTCACTTCCTTGGGAGCGTGTACCACCCCTCTTTCCATGATGCTGATCGGTTCGTTGTTTGCAGAGATGAAAAGAGAGCATCTTCACCTTGATCGGAATCTGCTTGTCTATTCCTTTCTTCGTCTTGTTATAATTCCTCTCTCCTCCCTGCTTGTGGGGAAGACCCTTGGAATACCTCCGCTGGTTGTCGGCGTCGGGGTCATCCTTGCAGCGATGCCTGGCGGTTCATCCACGGTGATCCTAGCCTCAAAATATGGCAGGGATACTACCTACGCATCAAAGTTGGTGATAGTCAGCACCATCTTGTCCTTGATATCCATCCCCTTATGGGGAATGCTTTTGTAGGCAAAGGAGTTGTTATGAAACCGCTATTGATCACGATCAATCCATCCGATACGGTTGCAATCCTCACAGAAACAGGAAGAAAAGGTGAAATGATTGGAGACATCATCCTGTTAAGTGACATTCCCCAGGGTCACAAAGTGGCCCTGAAGGATCTGGACAAGGGTGATGCTGTTCTGCGCTATGGTGTGGTGCTCGGGTATCTGCTTGAGGATGTGAAACAGGGTGGATGGATCAACGAGCACATGCTTGTCCTTCCTGAGCAACCTTCACTGAAGGAACTGCAATGCAAGAAACCGGATCCCGTGGTGCTTCCCAAGCCCAAGCGGACTACCTTCGAAGGGTATGAGAATCCTGATGGTGGGCCTGCGGGAACACGCAATATTCTTGCCATCACCACCACGGTGCAGTGTGTCAGCGGGGTGGTTGACCAACTGGTCAGGCGCATCAAGGCAGAGCTCCTGCCCAAGTATCCGAATGTCGATTCAGTGGTTGCAATCAATCACGCCTACGGCTGTGGGGTTGCAATCAACGCCCCCGATGCACTCATTCCAATCCGTTCGATCAGGAATACCATCAAGAATCCAAACTTCGGTGGTCAGGTCATGGTCGTAGGACTGGGGTGTGAGAAGCTGACGGTGGACAAACTCCTCAGCGAAGAGGAGATTACCAAAGAGAATGTCATCATGCTTCAGGATTATCCGGGTTATGT
>JAAYQY010000035.1 GCA_012519125.1 Spirochaetales bacterium | reverse complement strand
CTCTTTCGGTTCGCGAAGGGAAAAGCCCGCTCAGCTATCCCAGTGGGAGATTCCTCTCCCTTCTGCAGGAAGTGTACAACCAGCAGTTCAGTCTGGAGAGCCTCAAGTCCCTGTTGCTCGATCCCAGCATCCCGTTCTCCGAGCGGGATCTCCTGCATCGCTTCCTTTCCCGCTCAGTGGAGAAATCGATCGTACGGGGTTCGTATGAGAAGCGTGACCAGTACACCGAAATGCTGGGAAATCGGGAGTTGGTGACTTGGTACAAGCTCTTGAAGCAAAGCATCTCCTCACTGGTTACAGCAAGTGGCATTGAGGAGCTCAGGCGTAAACTCAATCACTTCCAGGATACCTACTTCGTGGCAGAACAGTGGCATGGGAGTGCTGACGAGGAAGTCTACTCATTCTGCCTCGACACCATGCAGCAAGTGAAGTCTGCCATGGAGAGTTGCGACCTTGATTCCTACCCCAACATCTTCTCGCTCTTGCTCTCCTACCTCGAGACAAGAACCTATGTGAAACAGGAGCGTGAGCAAGGGGTGGCTGTCTATGCTTGGCCCCAGGTAGCACCGCTCATCACTGACCACCTCTTCATCATTGCTCTGGATCAACAGTCCTCGGTCTGTCTGGATGCACCGCTCTCGTTTCTTCCTGAGTATGTGGAAGAATCCCTCTGCAAAGGCATCGACACCACCCTGGCAAATCTCCAGGCAGCCAGCCTTGGGCCCGCTTCTGTTCACCTCTCCTGTCATAGACGCAGCTATGAAGGGGAAGCGTTGCCTCCAGCCTACTTCTTGGAACATGATGCCCTCAAGGATGAGAAGGTAGAGCTCGATCTCGATCCCTACTACCAGGAACTTTTGCTTCATGCGGGCAAACCGGTGCGTTCGGTACAGGCGACCCGGAGCCAGAAGCAGTGGTTTGCAAGCGCTCGTGCAACATCCCTTACCTTAAGAAGCGATGATACCACCCGTCACCCTGTGCAACCAGCGTTGGTGGGCAGACTCTACAAACAGGAGGACGGAGCGCAGTTTCTCTCCCTCTCTCCGACCAAGCTCGATCTCTTTCTCCGCTGTCCCTACGCATTCCAGTGCCGGCATCTTTTTGGCATTGAGGACCGCTCCTACGATGTGAGTGTATTGGATCATCGGCAGATCGGAAACCTGCTGCATGAGGTATATCAGCGCTTCTTCTCTGAGATTGGGTTTTTTGATCCCGAAAAGAGAGATGAGTACGAGCGTCGGCTGCTCTTTCACTTCGACCAATGCTTGGTGGATTACTACGCGCAGAGCGGGCCCACTCCCTCGATTCGCAGTTATCTGGTGGCAACGTTCAGAGAACAAGTGGTGGCCATCCTTGCTGAGGAAGGGCGCCTCTTTGCCAAGACCCGTTCGGTTGCTTTTGAACAGGTGCTCACCCTCAAGGAGGATGGGCTTGAGCTCTATGGGCGTATCGATAGGATCATCAGCCTTGGTCCTGAAGAGGACAAGCGTTTTGCCGTCATCGACTACAAGAAGTCCACGGTAAAGACAAAAAAGGTAACTGATGAGCTTAGCTCGTACCAACTGCCGCTCTACCGCTACCTGGTGGAGCGTGTGATGGAAGGCAGGACAGCCAACGCCTCCTACTACAGTATTGCTGAAGGCAAGTACTACAGCCTTTGGGAGCATGAGGACGATGAGAAAGCCCTCTTCTGTGACGAGGCTTTGGCCGAACGCCTGCATCAGATCAAGGAGGCGGTTGCACTCGGACGCCTGATGGCAACTCCTTCGAAGAAGAGCTGTGAGGGATGTGCCTACCGATCACTTTGCCGAAGGAGATTTGCAACAGCATGACACGATTTGAAGCTATGCTTGCCCAACAGGGAACCTGTCTTGACCCAGATCAGAAAGCGGCAGTCTACTCTGATGTGAACTGTATCGTCAGCGCAGGTGCGGGCTCGGGGAAGACCACAGTCCTCAGCTACCGGTTTCTGAGGTTGGTTTTGGAGGGGAAGGCAACCGCTTCTGAGATACTCACCCTGACCTTTACCCGCAAGGCTGCTCGTGAGATGCATCAGAGAATCCACAGGCTCTTGCTCTCCTGGAAGGATGACCCGGTCATTGCCGCCCAGCTTGCACAGTTTGACCAAGCTCCCATCTCGACGCTGGACAGCTTCTGTTCCTCCATCGTACGCAGCAGTTCGGTCTCCTATGGAATCGCCCAGGATTTTGCCATCGATGATGAACAAAATCTTGCCAACGCACGGCAGTGCGCAATGCGGCTTTTGGACGATGAGCATCGCTCGGAGGGGGCGAAACTGATAAGTACGCTCTACTCGCCTGAAGATCTTATCGACTCGGTCCTGGTTCCCTTGCTGACCCAGCACTACTTTCTTCCCCAAAAGGTGAGTGAGGACGCTCAAAGAATCATCATCGAGGCCGTGGAAAAGCGCTATGAACAGGTGAAAGAGAGTTTTACATCCCTTCTGCTTCGCTACAGTTCGCTTGGTGACTCATCAAAGACCGTTCAGGGGGTCCGGGAGGATGCTGTTCTGCTTCTGGATGGCATTGCCTCCTCTTGTGGAGAGGAAGAGCTATTCGCCTTGCTCGCTTCTCCTGTAGGGTTTCGCAAAAAGAGTGGGGGAAAGAGTGAGGACCTGCTGTTCATCAAGGATACCTATGACTCGTACCTTGAGATGCGTAGGCTCCTTTGCCTGGCATTGGCCGTGTTGAACGGGAGAGAGCAGCTGCAAAGCATCGTCACCTTTGTGCAGCAGTTGGTTGAAGAGTACCAGATGGAGAAGCGTAAGAGCGGCATGCTCACCTTCTCGGATGTCTCTTCGCTTGCGGTAGAGATCCTCAAAGAGAACAAGGCGCTGCGAAAGTACTTCAAGCAGCGATTTCGTTATATCATGATTGACGAATTCCAGGACAACAACGAGCAACAGAAAGAGCTGCTCTACCTGCTCGCCGAACGATTGGAAAGCGAAGGGGAGGGCATCCCCAAAGCAAGCGATTTGGAGCCGGACAAGCTCTTCTTCGTAGGGGATGAGAAGCAGTCCATCTATCGGTTCCGAGGCTCGGATGTGCGAGTGTTCAAGCGTTTGGCCGGAGAGTTGACTTCTGTCGGCGGAAAATCGATAGAGTTGGCTACCAACTACCGCAGTGAGCCTGCCTTGATCGAGTGGTTCAACACACTCTTTCCCTCCATCATGGAGAACAATGGGGAGGCGTATGAGGCAAGTTTTTCCAGTCTGAAGACAAGAGGGGCCAACGAGGGCATCACCAGCACGGCCACCATCCTGATCAAACCGTATGAGGATGGGGAGCGAGATGAGGAGGAAGAGGAGGCGAAGGATAGTGATGCGGAAGCCTACAGCGTAGCATGCCTGATCAGGAAGATGCTCACCTGTGATGACTATCTCATTCCCTCCCCCAATGGACCGAGAAGACCAAAGGCCAGTGATATCGCCCTGCTCTTGCGCTCAACGAGCAACCAACTGAGTTTTGAGCGGGCGTTCCGTAATCAGATGATACCCTATACCGTGCAATCGGCCCGTTCTTTGATGCTTGAGGCCCTTGCCAGCGACTTTTATGCCATGCTTCAGCTTGCCCTCTATCCTGAGGACCTGCATGCCTACGCCACCGTTCTGCGCAGTCCTTTCTGCAAGCTCAGCGATGCCAGTCTTGCACAGGTTCTCGACCAGCAGCAGCTGTTCTCCCCCCCTGCAGGAGTGGGAGAGGAGGATGAACTGAGGCTGCTCAGTACGCAGCAGTTCTATCGCTCCCTGCTGCAAGCGATGGCCAGTGAGAGCCTCAGCCAGCTGGTCTTCCGACTCTGGTATGAGAGCGGCTACTACCTGAGCTTGACAGCCCATCCTGAGTATCAGGCGTACCGCGAACACTACACCTTCTTCCACCGGCTCGCCCAAAAGCATGAGCAAGCAAAGCACAGTGTCAGCCAGTTCGTCGACTATCTGAGGCAGAATCTTGCCCAGAATGAGAAGCTTGACGACCTGGAGGTGATCAACGAGGTGGAGGAAGGGGTGCAGATCATGTCGATCCACAAGTCCAAAGGCTTGGAGTTCCCCATCGTCATCGTGGCAAACGCTTCCTCAAAGGGGAGAGCTCAGAAAGAGAAGTTGAGCACGTTCAAAGGTGTGGCGCTGCCTCACTATCTCAACCAGCGGTTCTCTGTGACAGCGACCAAGACCGAGGTTGCCAGACATGCAGGGGCCCTCTTTGATGAGGGTGAAGAGCAGCGTCTTGAGCTGGCTGAGCTCAAAAGGCTCTTGTACGTCGCACTTACCAGAGCGGAGACCCATCTGGTGGTGAGCGGAACCTTCGGCAAGAACAATCGCGCCCTCGGTGAGGGAAAACCGGCCGATACGTTGCTGCTGCTCATGACCAGAAGTCTGGGTCTTGATATCAGTAACCCTGAGTTCCAAGATGGGTTGCTCACAGTAGGGAGGATTGCATCCATCAGCGAAGGTTCACTCTATCAAGGGGAGGGAGAGTCGGAACAAGCGTTTCTCAAGCGCCTTGAAGCCGTCCAGAGGTGGTATGAGACGGCCTCTCCTGCTTTGGAGCAAAAGCCTCTACGCTATGCAGTCACTTCTTTGGTTTCTCATGAAGAGCATTCGGTTGCTGCCGATCTTCCGCTCTTTGCCAGCGATGAGCTTCTCATGTCCCTCGAACAGGATTTGACAGCCTCTTTCGGAACGTTCGTCCATGCCCTCTGTGAGCAGATGGTACTCAAACAGGAGCTTGGTGATGTACGTACCTGTATGCCTTCTGAGTTGGTGAAGGCGTTGGGGGAACGTGAGCTGTCCATCATGATCGAGGATGGCCTTGCCTTAGCTGCTGCTTTCATCAAGAGCGGTTGGTACCAGAGCGAAGTGGAGCCCTATCCGGTTGCCGCTGAGGTGGGCTTTTTCAGTACCACTGAGCATGAGGGGAGGAAGGTGGTGGTAGAGGGGTCAATCGATCTCTTGGTTGACCGACCTGATCACCTTCTGGTCATCGATTTCAAGACGGACCGCAGAAGGGATGCCGAGGTGCATCGTTTTCAGGTAGAGACCTATATGAGAGCGGTAAAAAGAATCTACCAAAGGCCGGTCAAAGGATGTATCGTATACCTTAGGGATGTAGAGACCATAGAAGTATGGGAAGGAGTGGATGATGATGCGGATACCCTTTGAGCAGGTGCAGCAGATGTGTAAGCGTGTCCTGGAAAGCCGGAACATGAGTGAGGAAGATGCGCTTCTCAGCAGTCGCCTGATTGCAGAAACCAGCTTGGAGGGAGTGTACTCCCATGGTTTGAATCGCTTTCCTTGGATGATGAAAAAGATAGATGCTGGGACCATGCTGGTGGATACGCATGCTCAGAAGGTTGCCTCTTTTGGCGTGCTTGAACGTTGGGATGGGATGCGCGGGGTGGGCAACCTCAATGCCCATACCTGCATGCAACGCTCCATTGCCCTGGCCAAGGAGCACACCATCGGCTGTGTTGCCCTGAAGAATACCACCCATTGGATGCGCCCGGGAACCTATGGCCTGATGGCTGCAGAGGCGGGGTGCATCGGAATCCTTTGGACCAACACCATGCCCCTGATGCCTGCTTGGGGAGCTGTCAATGCAACGGTGGGGAACAATCCGCTGGTCCTTGCCATCCCGAACAGGGATGAGCCGGTATTGGTCGATATGGCCATGTCCCTCTTCAGCTACGGGAAGCTTGAAACCTATGCGCGTGAAGAGCGCGATCTTCCGGTTCCCGGAGGATTTGATGAGAACGGCAATCTCACTACGGATGCCAAGAAGATTATGGAGATCAGAAGACCGTTGCCGATCGGCTTCTGGAAGGGTACCAGCTTGGCGCTCGCTCTCGACCTCATCGCAGCAGCGCTCAGTGGAGGAGCCACCACCCGGCGTATCGGCCTTGAGGAAGGAGAGCTGGAAGCCTCACAGGTTTTCATCACCATCGATCTCTCATCCTTCCCGGACCGGAACCAGATTGAGGAGGAGATAGCTTCCAGCCTCGCACAGATCAAGGACTCCAAGCGGGAGGATCCTGCTGTTCCGATCCGCTTCCCCGGTGAAAAGCGACTCTCTCTTCGCAAGGAGAATCTGGAGTTGGGCATCCCGGTGGATGAGCGCATCTGGAACGAGATCTGTTCGCTCTAAACTGCGCCGAAAAGAAGCGGAAAGAGTACGATGACGACCAAGAACCATACCCCATAGAGGGCGAAGAAGATGCTCTGCATCCTAGCAATGGACTTCCCTCTGAGCATGGTAATGGCCAGTGTACCAAGATTGGCTCCCAAAAGCAGGTTCTCTGAGAGAACCGCAAGCCTGTTGGGAGTGATGCCAAAGCTGACAAAGCGCTGAGTGACGGCGAGCAAGGCTGCCAGGTCGATGGCCAGTGCCAACAGCGAGGCCAGAATGAGCAACGGCTTGTACCAGGAACTGAGCTGTTCCTGTTCCCAGAAGTTTGCCGCAACCAAGATCATCAGCAACACCAAGGCAAGCAGAAGATCGATGCCCAGAAGAAGGGTGCGGTCTTCTGTGAAGCTTCCTTTGCCTACAAGCATGGCAATGAGAAACACTGCCATCATGAGGGTAAAGAGAGGAAGAAAGAGCTTGGCCAGAAGACGCAAGAGTGTTCCCATACCCAGGATTCTGGTTCCCAAAAGATAGAATGCAAGCAGAGGCAGGGCTGGAAAGAGAGCTGTCAGGACAAAGCTGGAAACAAACCCTTCCACATCCATTCCGATCGCCTCAAACAGGAAGAGGGACAACATCATCAGCACCATGACAGAGCAGAAGAGCAGGAAGGTCAGCAGGGCAGCCTCACAGAGGTTCTGCAGATGCTTTGCCATATGCTGTGGCCAGGTGTTTTTCTGTTTGACGGTAGCGAGGAGCAGCAGGCACAAGAGCGGCAGGTGCAGGGCACTGAGGGCAAAGCTTTGGCTTGTCGGGCTGATGCGCAGGATGACGGTGAAGGTTTGATAGAGCGCGAGCAGGGCGAGTACAAGGACAAAGCGGTAGAGATTAGCACGCTGACCGCTTGCAAGCAGGCCCGCCAGCGGGGGAAACACCAGAAAGCTGAGGTAGAGGGCATAATAGGGTAGGTTTGCATCGCTTGGGGGAAAGCCGAAGAGGGTAGGAAGCTGGGAGATGACTACCTGGATGGCGAGCAGGATCAGCAGTTTTTTTGTGGTATAGATTTGCACTGTCTGTTCGACGAGCCTGAACGCGGCTCCCTGTCGGAGCAGCGATACCAAGGCGGCTTCATCCGGGGGAAGCAGTTTTTCCAGTTCCGCCTGCATGGACTGTTGCTCCTGTAGTTGTGTGATGTTCTTGCCTTCCTGCCATTGTCCTACCAGTGTTTTCATACAGTTTCTCCCCTCTGCAGCTTGCCATGAGAGAAACAAGTCGACAAGGGTGAGGATACAGAAAAGAAGAGGTTGGCAGTGTATCTGCCAACCTCCCCGGTGAATGATCCTTGGGATCTAGTAACGACCGTACAGCGGTCCGAACGTTGAGCAAGCCCTGAAATCTGCACCTTCCTTGTCCATGCCGAGCATCGACCAGGCACTGGGGCGGAAGATGTCCTTCTCGTCGACGTTGTGCATGCATACCGGGATGCGCAGCATCGAGCAGAGCGTGATCAGGTCGGCACCAAAGTGACCATAACTGAGTGCTCCGTGGTTTGCTCCCCAGTTTGCCATGACGGAGTAGACATCCTTGAAGGGGCCTTCCTTGCCGTTGGTGCGGGGCACGAACCACGTGGTCGGCCAAGTCTGGTCGGTCCGCTTGTTGATGGTGTCGAACACCTCTTCCGGAACATTGCAGGTCCATCCTTCGGCAAGCTGGAGTACCGGGCCTACACCCTTGACCAGGTTGACGCGAACCATGGTCAGCGGCATGCCGCCCTCGCTGAGGAAGGTGGAGGAGAAGCCGCCGCCGCGGAAGTAGCCGCAGTTGGCGACACTGAAGCGGGTGTTCTCCAAGGTCTTCTTCACATCCTCGGGTGTGATTTCCCAGTAGGGTTTCATCTCACTCTCGCCTGCCTTGTTCTTCATCTGGCCGGCAGCATCAAGGGTGGTAGCCCCGCTGTTGATCAGGTGGATGAAGCCGTCTTTGGCAAGACCAGAGGGTTTCCAACCGGTAACCCGTTCGACCGACTCGGGGCTCCAATAGGTGCGCACATCGCTGAAGATG
>JAAYQY010000004.1 GCA_012519125.1 Spirochaetales bacterium | reverse complement strand
CGAAGAAAGGTGGGCTGGGTGGAAAACTCCGTGCCCAAGCAAGTGGACATCCTCCAACAGTACAGTCTGAACCCTGAGGCCCAACAAGCGATGGAAGAGGCCTTCAGGCTCCTTCCCCTCACCTTTGACAGCGATCGGTTCGCGTCCATGATCATCGATGATGCCAAGGAAGTGCTGAGAACCAAGTATAAGAGAACAGAGATAGCCTAAAGCGATTCTTCCTTTACAACTGGACTATGACTCCTTACACTAGAGAGGAAATCACACAAGGGGCCAGAGGGTGCATACACTTATCTCATTGGTACTGCGACACACGAAAATTGTGCTTTTTCTCATATTGGTCGGCACTCTTGCAGCGCTGACTTTGCTTCCCTCACTTGAGCTCAACAGTGAATACATCAATTTGCTTCCACCCAAGGAAGAGCATCGACTGCTCAAACAAGAGGTGCTCAACATCAGTGGGTCAACCCCTGGAGATCTCTACTGCCTGCTCGAAGGTGATAGGGTGTTTACTGCAGAGACCCTGAACGCAGTCCAACAGGTACTTGATGAACTGTCCTCACTCGAAGAGGTCAAAAAACCGCTTTCACCCTTCTCCTTCGTCACGGTCCAGAAAAAGGGAACCAGACTCTCCACCCTACCGCTCAGTCCTGTACAGGAAGGAACCATCTGGACCGAAGAGGATGCAAGAGTCTTCAAGCAACGGCTGCAAGCCGATGAGATTGCAAAGGGGCTTCTCTCCACCGAAGATGGCGATGCCCTGCTCTTTCAGGTAGCCTTGAAGGAGAAGCGAACTGACCAAGCAGAGGTTCACCAGAAAATTCAGGACATTGTGAATTCCCTCTCCGTGTATGCCGAGGTCTCGCTCATCGGAACCCCACTGTTTGAGGATAGGGTACTCTTCTACCTCTCCCACGATCTCAATAGACTGCTCATTCTCTGTATGGCAGTCATCGTACTGCTTTTCTACCTTGCCTTTCGTTCCAAGCGGGCTGTCATCATTCCTTTTTCCCTCTCCCTCATAGCCTTGGTTTGGACGCTTGCCTGTATGGTGTTGCTGGGCTATGCGCTGACGGTGGTAAATATCATTGTCCCTTCCATGGTACTCATCCTCGGCTCCTCCTATGCCATTCATGTGCTGAGCGAGTACTATCGCAGCCTCACAGCCGATGCAAGCAAGGAAGATCGGAACCAGCAGATCATCACCTCCGTGACAAAAATCAGCAAGACCATCTTCGGAGCCTGCCTTACCACCATCGTAGGCTTTCTCTCCCTGCTTGTCTGTGAGCTTGAGGCATTCAAAGAGTTGGGTATCGCCGTATCATTGGGCATCTTCTTCTGTGCACTGCTCTCCATGCTCTACATCCCCGCTCTGCTCTCGATACTCCCAACTCCAAAGCGCAAGGACCTAAGATCCTTCACCCATGGCCCCATCGCCCGTCTGGTGCATATACTCAGCCTTCGATCCGTGCGGTCTTGGCCGCTTGCAATCATCCTTTTCGCAGCCCTGATCGCCTCATTCTCCTTCACAAAACAGCAGGTGAAAATTGAAACCGATTATCTGACCTATTTTCCGAAGAACGATCAGCTCATAGCCCAATCAATTGAGTTTGCCCAGAAAATCGGGGGTTCGGATCCTCATTACATCACCCTCACCGCCCCAGACAATGAGAAGAATTACTTTCTCCGACCAGATGTCCTTCAGCAGGTGTATGCCTTTGAGGAAGAGCTTTTGCGCTCAAACGAGGATATCACGCACCTGCTCTCCTTCAGTCGCTATGTGGCATTCCTGCACTCAGTACATCAAGGCAGCTTTGCGATTCCCGATACCCCCGGCTTG
>JAAYQY010000404.1 GCA_012519125.1 Spirochaetales bacterium | reverse complement strand
TCGATGTCATCGTAACCGAGAACATGTTCGGGGACATCCTCAGCGATGAGGCGAGCCAGATCACCGGTTCGATCGGGATGCTGCCTTCGGCATCTCTTCGTGAGGACAGCTTTGGCATGTACGAGCCGATCCACGGCAGTGCACCTGACATTGCAGGCAAGGATCTTGCCAACCCCATTGCGACGATTCTTTCGGTTGCCATGATGCTTCGCTACAGCTTTGGCTTGGCCACTGAGGCAGATGCCATCGAGAGTGCTGTTTCCAAGGTGTTGGACAAAGGATACCGTACCGCTGATATTTATACCGAAGGTATGAAGAAGGTTGGTACGAGTGAGATGGGCAGTCTGATTGCCCAATCCCTGTAAGAGGGGGAGGAACGAGGATGGACGAAAGCAAGAGACGTTCGAGCCAGATGACTGAGGGGGCACAGCGCTCCCCACACCGCTCGCTGATGAAAGCCCTAGGCTGGACAGATAGGGAAATCCATATGCCGATCATCGGGATTGTGAATGGGGCCAATGAGATCATTCCCGGACACATCCACCTCAACCGCATTGTCGATGCGGTGAAGGCAGGGGTGAGGCAGGCAGGGGGAAACCCGGTTTCTTTCCCGGTCATCGGTGTGTGCGACGGGATAGCGATGGGCCACACGGGTATGAAATACTCGCTTGCAAGTCGCGAAGTCATTGCCGATTCGATTGAGATCATGGCTACCGCCCATCCGTTTGACGCCTTGGTATTTGTCCCCAACTGTGACAAGATCGTGCCGGGCATGCTCATGGCAGCGGCAAGGATCAACATCCCTTCGATCTTTGTCTCCGGTGGACCCATGCTTGCCGGCAAGATTCCCGGTGACTCAGCCTGCGGGACGAGCCTTTCGGTGATGTTCGAGAAGGTCGGAACCCATGCTGCAGGCTTGCTCAGCGATGAGGAGCTGCTTGCGTATGAGGACAATGCGTGTCCCACCTGCGGTTCTTGCAGCGGGATGTTCACTGCCAACAGCATGAACTGCCTGACCGAAGCCATCGGTATGGGA
Source organism: Spirochaetales bacterium (assembly GCA_012519125.1). Taxonomy (GTDB): domain Bacteria; phylum Spirochaetota; class Spirochaetia; order Sphaerochaetales; family Sphaerochaetaceae; genus Sphaerochaeta. The sequence continues at coordinate 2,539 of JAAYQY010000404.1, read as the reverse complement.
CTTCCCGGAAACGGGACGATTCCGGCTGTCTACAGTGCACGTGACCGCCTTGCCAAAGAGGCTGGCTACCAGATCATGGAGCTGTTGAAACAGAATATCAGACCTTTGGACATCATGACCAAAAAAGCCTTTGCCAATGCTTTGGCCGTGGATATGGCTCTGGGTTGCAGTACCAATACGATGCTGCACCTTCCGGCTATCGCACACGAGGCCCATGTGGATCTGGACATCTTCCTTGCCAATGAGATCAGTGCCAAGGTCCCGAATCTCTGCCACCTGGCCCCGGCCGGCGAGCACCATATCGAGGATCTGTTTGCTGCAGGCGGCGTGCTTGCCGTTATGCACGAGCTGGGAAAGGGTGGTCTGCTCGATCCCTCGCTTCCCACGGTCAGCGGAAAGACCATCGGTGAGCTTTACGAGAAAGCCATTGTCTATGACCATGAGGTCATCCGTCCGATCGACAACCCCTTCTCGGTGACCGGCGGCATCGCGGTGCTTCGTGGAAACCTTGCTCCAGATGGGGCGGTGGTCAAGCGCAGCGCAGTTGATGAGAGGATGCTTGTCCACGAAGGCCCCGCCAGGGTGTTCGACAGCGAGGAAGCAACCATTGAAGCCATCTTTGGGGGAAAGATCAAGGCTGGCGATGTGATCGTCATCCGCTATGAGGGGCCGAAGGGAGGTCCTGGAATGCGTGAGATGCTCAGTCCCACCAGTGCCATCGCCGGCATGGGGTTGGACAAGGATGTTGCCCTCATCACCGATGGCCGCTTCAGTGGGGCGACCCGCGGAGCCTCTATCGGGCATGTAAGCCCGGAGGCAGCTCAGGGCGGACCCGTTGCCTTTGTCCAGGAAGGAGACCGTATCAGGATCGATATTCCCAAAGGCAAGCTTGAAGTGCTTGTGGATGAAGAAACGCTGGCACAACGCAAGAAGGGTTGGGTTTGCAAACAACCCGAGATCACTACCGGGTACTTGGCCCGATATGCCAAGCAAGTTACCAGTGCTGCGACAGGAGCAGTCTTTCAGAGCTAAGAAGAGGAGTACCTACCATGCAGATGACCGGAGCCCAGATCATCATAGAGTGTTTGGCGGAGCAAGGTGTTGACACCGTGTTTGGCTTCCCCGGCGGGGCAGTCCTTCCCTTGTACGACGCAATCTACCAGAACCAACACAAAATACGCCACATCCTTACCAGCCATGAGCAGGGCGCAAGCCATGCAGCTGACGGGTACGCCCGCAGTACCGGCAAGGTGGGAGTGTGCATCGCCACCAGCGGACCGGGTGCCACCAACCTGGTCACCGGCATCGCAACCGCCTACATGGACAGTGTTCCCATGGTTGCGTTCACCGGCAACGTTGCTGTTCCTCTTCTGGGAAAGGATAGTTTCCAGGAGGTCGATATCACCGGTATCACGATGCCGATCACCAAGCACAACTTCATCGTCAAGGATGTGGTGGAGCTCGCCCCGACCATCCGTCTTGCCTTCAAGATTGCCCAGGAAGGCAGACCCGGGCCCGTCCTGATCGATGTCCCCAAGGACGTAACGGTCCACACCGCTGATTTCATTGTCCAAAAACCGGAGGCACTGCAACCCCGCACTGAACGCCTGAGCGAAAAGAGCATGGAGCTGGCCTTGGACCTGATCAAGAAGGCCGAGCGACCGATGTGCTACGTCGGTGGGGGAGTGATCAGGGCAAAGGCCTCTGAGGACTTGGCAACCTTCTTGGAGCACATCGACAGCCCTGCCTGCACCTCATTGATGGGATGTGGGGCGGTAAACTCTTACTCACCTCGCTTTACCGGTTTGGTGGGTATGCACGGAACCAAGGTTTCCAACATGTGTGTCTCCACCTGTGACCTGTTGGTGGTCATCGGAGCACGTTTCAGCGATCGCGTGGTGAGCAAGGCCAGCGCCTTTGCCAAGAATGCACGCATCATCCACATCGATGTGGATCCTGCTGAGATCGACAAGAACATCAAGACCTACTGCCATGTGGTGGGAGACCTGAAGGTGGTGCTCGAGGAGCTGAACAAGCGCATTGCCAAGCCGATGGTTCACCAGGAGTGGATGGAGCAGGTTGCTGAGTACAAGAAGCGCTATCCCATCAGGGTTGAGCGGGAGAGTGCACGATCGAAAGAGGTGCTCAAGGCGCTTCAGAAGGTGCTTCCCCCGGGCTTCATCATTGTCACTGAAGTGGGTCAGCACCAGATGTGGGCAGCACAGTTCCTCAAGCATGTGCAGCCTGCCCACTTTCTCACCAGCGGCGGCTTGGGTACCATGGGTTATGGTACCGGTGCCTCAATCGGGGCGCAGGTGGGCAACCCCTCGAGCCGAGTGGTCAATGTCGCCGGTGACGGCTCTTTCAGGATGAACTGCAATGAGCTCGCCACCATCGCTCGCTACAAGCTTCCGATCATCATCCTGTTGATGAACAACCAGACACTGGGGATGGTTCGCCAGTGGCAGACCCTCTTCTTCGACAATCACTACAGCGAAACCACCCTCGACACTCCGATCGACTGGCTTGCTTTGGCCGG
>JAAYQY010000403.1 GCA_012519125.1 Spirochaetales bacterium | reverse complement strand
CGAAGAACATGGTGACTTTGGAAGCTGTTAACTCCTTAACAATCTATAATTACCTCATGAATGTTGATCTTGATGATATTGAATATGCTGCTGCTGCAAGTGGTACATATTCAACTGATATCACTGTTACATTCACAGCAACATAACCATCGGAACCATCGGTGCTAACCAGCGGAACCGTCGGTACCAGGTACAACTTCCACAATTTCCGAAGTAATCGCAGAATGGCGGACATAATCAAGGATTTCGGGGAACAGGGTACCAGTTAGCAAATCAAATAAATCCAAAAGGCTGATCAGAAATGGTCAGCCTTTAGTTTGCTATGCGTACGTTTTGGTAGACACTATGTAAGGGGTTCTTGCTGTCCATCTTGGACCTCCTTGGGTACGGTGATCAAAAACTGTGCATCAAGAATTCCCCCGCTTACTATCTGACGTTTTCCAGCCCCTAGGTTGATCCGGGATATATCGATATGCTTATACCAAGGGTGGCCTATGGTCCTGGCAAGCCAAAGAAACAATCGCTTCGCTTGGATATTTCCACAAGCTTCCAACAGTGACTGCAATAACATAGGCCGCAGACTTGCAGCTCCTTCCAACATCAATTTTGCCTGCAGGATGTCTTCGCGTGTCACAAGGGTGCTTGCCAACTCGATAAATGCACGTTCAGCAGTGGAATATGGTAGAGGCCAATCCCATGTCCCAAACGGGACATCAACCAGACCAATCGAACCATTCGAGAACGGATTACGCTTCATCTTCATGAAGCCAGGACTGATATCCACCTTTTCCACCCATGAGGGAAGACTCTGGGCACTGTACAATCTGATGCTCTGTGCACCACCAAGCTTCAAGGTATGCTCGTACCCGTGATAACTCAAGGCGGTCAAGTGCCCGACATGAACATCAGACCCGAGCACTATCAGCGAGTACACAACCTGTTGCCATTTCAACGGCGGTCCTGGCTTTCTGTAAAGACCATGCACCAAGGCTTCAATCTTACCGGCGCGGAGGTAATAATCCACAGCAGTAGATTCTATCCCATGCCTGCCAAACCATGCTCTATCAACGAGCAATCCTTCCTGCATAATTGAATCCAGTACAGCCATAAAGCCTCCAGTTCGTTATATGCAATATATCCATACATATACTCTGTATTATGTTCAATATATAAACTGAAGTCAAGTTTGACTTTCTGTATTTTCACATATCTTATGTATGTATATTTCTATTTTGGTAAACCTATCAACTAACCATAGCGTTATTTTGATGAGAAAAGAACCATTGGTACCAGAAAAAAGCCAATCACTCCATAAGGCTGATCAGAAATGGTCAGCCTTTAGTTTTGTTTTGATACTTGCCAACTCTCTTAGCATCACCCTACCAATAGCAGTGCCCCGGCATCAACCGGGGCACTACCACTACTCATTTCACTACAAGGCTGATAGATCTCAGACTTGCCTACCTTGTTTGATGCTTGCACCAAACAATCTTCTGATTACAGCGCAAGCCTATAAATCTTCTCCACATCATCAGCAGACAACTTCTTGAAGTTCCCAAGGTGTGATTTCTCACCCACAAACGCATTCTCTGCCATGAAACTGAGCTTATCATCTGCAATGTTTGCATCAGCCAACGTAGTCGGCATCCCGATTCTCTTGTAGAAAGCCTGCAACCGTTGGATAGCCTCTTCCACGATGCCTTCCTTGTCGCTCAGTGGCAGATCCACATTCCAGACACGCACTGCATACTGCACAAACCTGTCGATATCCACCTTGTGCACATACCGCATCCATGCCGGGAAGAGAATGGCAAGGCCTGCACCATGAGCAATGTCGTACAAGGCACTCAGCTCATGTTCGATATCATGGGTTGCCCAGTCTCCTACCCTACCTCTATCAAGGAGGTTGTTATGGGCAATGGTACCAGTCCACATCAGCTCTGCACGATACCGATACTCATCCGGATTCTGCAAAGCCAAAGGAGCATTGGTGATGACGTTGCGCATGCAAGCTTCCAGCAAGCGATCCGAAAGGTCGTTGTGTTCGACGGTGGTGAAATACCGTTCCTGAAGGTGTGCCAGAATATCTGAAGCACCGCAAGCAGTCTGGTATGCCGGAAGAGAGTAGTTTGTCTCAGGATCCATGACAGCAAACTTTGCCACAATGGTCTCGCTGTTGACAGCACGCTTCAAGCCATGCTCTGCATCGGTGATGACCGAACCGGTGGAGCTCTCAGAACCTGCAGCAGGAATGGTCAGAACAACGCCTAATGGCAGGGATTCACGAATGGTGTACTCAGCCTTCGCGTAGTAATCATTCCAGACATCCTCTGAGGACGGCAGCTTTGCACCAAAAGCAATCGCCTTGGCAGAATCAATGACGCTTCCGCCTCCAACAGCGAGAATAAAATCAATCTTCTCTTTCTTGCAGAGCGCTATCCCTTCCCTGACCAGGGAAAGATGGGGATTGGGTACCACACCACCAAGATAGACAATATCGAGCCCAGCAACCTTCAGAGAAGCAGTCACGGTGTCATACACACCATTTTTCTTGATCGAACCACCACCGAAATGGAACAATACTTTCTTGCCCCAGGCAGCAGCTTCCTTGCCGACTTCCGACATGGTTCCCTTGCCGAAGATGATTCGTGTGGGATTGTAGTACGAGAAATTTTGCATATATTACCTCCGTTATCATTGTAGGAATAAAAAATTGCCTATGAACTAGTATACTGCTAGAACGAGCAAAAACCCACCCATATCATACTTAATCGCTCATAATTCTTGTCCATCATCAGAATTTGTACTACTTGTGCTTCCAACTCTTCATTGCCTTTAGCATTCAAAAGACTCTCATAGCAAGTTTCTATTAGAAATTTCTTGTATCCAGCCTTATACTATTGAAAGAGAAGCAAGAAAGAAAGAGAGAAGGAATGATATGCCAAATATTGAGTATGTGGATATTGAATTCAAGGAGCTGGAAAAAGAAACAGAACGAATTCCTGAATCAGCAATCAAAGCCGTGGTTGCCTTCTTAAATACAGAAGGAGGCGAACTATATATCGGAGTGTGTGACGATGGCAGTGTTTGTGGAGTTGCAGATCCTGATGACACTTCCAAACGACTCTCAAGCAGTATCCATGATGCAATTCGGCCTGATGCATCTCCCTTCATTTCCATCAGAATTGAGGAGAAAGAAGGAAAGCATATTGTGAAAGCTTCTGTGATAGTGGGAACCGAACGTCCGTACTACCTTGCTAAGGCTGGGCTCAAACCAGGTGGCGTATATACCAGGCTTGGCAACGCATGCATACCTATGAGTGAAGCAGGCATACGAAGCCTCATGTTGGAAACCACAGGGACTTCCTTTGAACAAGCAAGAAGTATGGAACAAGACTTGTCATTTTCAACATTGCAGGAAGCAATGGCCAAACAACACTTCGAATTTGGACAGGCACAGATGGAAACACTGCAATTGATTGGGAGGGATACACTCTTCACCAATGTTGCATTGCTGCTATCAGACCAATGTACCCATACCTGCAAGGTTGCAGTGTTTCAAGGTCGGGACACTACCCTCTTTCGGGATAGAAGGGAATTCTCCGGTTCAATTCTCAAACAACTT
>JAAYQY010000402.1 GCA_012519125.1 Spirochaetales bacterium | reverse complement strand
GCATCATCACGTTGTCTGTCTATCACTTCCTTGATCAGACAGATAAAACCACAGCGCCCAATTTCCAGTATCTGGTTGACGTCTTTGAGAAGGCAAATCCGAATATCAGACTTACCTTCGAGTATGGATATGGGGAGGCCTTCCACGACAAGTTGCAGACCATGGCAATGAGTGGGCAACTTCCTGATATCGTCCTGTTGTATCCTGGGGAACGAACAAGCCAGGTAACCAATGCAGGGTTGGTGCAGGACTTGCGTCCCTATCTGAGCGGGCATGAGGATGAGTTTGCCGATATGGCAATGCAAGGCCAGGGAGAGAACGGAGAGATCTGGGAACTTCCTGAAGATATCAGCATCACCTCCATCATGTTCACCAACAACCGATTGCTCAAAGAGCTTGGACTTGCTTTGCCCAAGACCTATGAGGAGTTGTTGGCTCAGGGACCTGTCATCAGGGCAGCCGGCCTGATCCCGATTTCCATCGCCAACAAGGATGCATGGCCGATGCAATCATGTGTTGCGGGCATGCTGGTGGAACGAGCCTGTGGACTTCCGTGGTTCGACAAGGCCATTGCAGGAGAAGCGCGCTTTGATGATCCCGAGTTTGTGTATGCCCTGCAGATCATCAAGGATCTCACGGACAAGCAGATGCTTTCCCCTGGAACCAACCAACTGGCATATGGGCAGGGTCTTGACGATTTTGTCCAGGAGAAAGCTGTCTACTTCATCGATGGCGGCTGGACCGTGAACAATATGGTCGGCGAGTTGACTGCTGAACAAAAAGCCTACATGAGCTTGGAATCATTTCCTGATATTCCCAACCAGAAGGGCCAGAGTCTTTCCACCTCGGCAACGGCAGGACAAGGGTTCGGGATGAATGCAAAGCTTTCAAAGGCTGAATCAGACGCAGCTTGGAAGTGGATTTGGTTCTATTCCGGCCCCGAAGGCTCAGCGATCAGACAGAGATTCGGAAGACTTCCGGCCTACAACCTTGCAGAGCCCAAGGATGCTGATCCCATGATCCAGAAATTGGTGGCGTATGCGGGCAAGGTGCCGATGGGATATGTGATGGATTCAGTGCTAGCCGCTGAACCGATCGGTACGTTCAACATCAATCTCCAGAACATGATGTTTGGTACCAAGACTCCGAAGCAAGTCGCTCAGGAACTGGAGACCATGGTAGCAGCCATCGGTCGATAGAACATGATTGCCAGGCGCTTTCCCTCGGGGAAGATGCCTGGCTTGCAGAATGAGGAGTACCATGACATTCTCACAGCAAAAACGAATGAGCTACTATGCATTTCTTGCCCCTGGCCTGCTGCTGTTTGCCTCCATCATCATATTTCCGGTGGCATACAGCCTGACCTTGAGCTTTACCTCGTTCGGGGGGTATGGTACTCCAAAATTCATTGGATTGGAAAATTATGCCAAGATTATCAGTGATGATGTGTTTCTCCACTCATTGAGGAACAATCTCCTGATTGTTGCCATCTCCGTGTTCGGCCAGATTCCCTTGGGCTTCCTCTTGGCATATCTCCTGCACCGAAAGATGGTTCGCAACGGGGATTTTTACCAGACCATAATTTTCCTGCCCATCACCATCTCTCCGGTAGTGGTTGCTCTCTTGTGGAACCAAATCTTCTCCTCATCGGGAATGGTGGTGGCCCTGATACGGCGCTTGACTGGGGAGAGCCAGTATGTGATACGCATATTCGAAGACAAGCAACTGGCAATTCTTCCGATTCTCTTCGTCCTGCTCTGGATGCATACCGGAACCTATATGATCATCTTCTATGCAAATCTCCAGAAAATGACACCATCGCTTCTGGAAGCAGCCCAGATTGATGGAGCCAATGAGTCGCAGATGATGATGCGCATCATTCTCCCAAGCATGGTGGGTACCATTGCAACCACAGCAATCTTTGCAATCTCAGGAAGCCTGAAAGCCTTCGATCTGATCTATGCAATGACGGGAGGCGGCCCTGCCCACTTTACCGAAGTCATTGCCATCTATATGTATATCAACACCTTCAAATACTATAAGTACGGCTTTGGGAGTGCTGCATCCATGATCATCGTACTGCTGGCCGTCGGCTTGATTCTCCTGCTGCAATACATCAGCAGGAAGTTTGAGCGCAGGTTCGAGTAGGGGAGGGAGAAATGAGAAAACGATTGACCTTGGCGAGTGTACTCTCTTCTGTGCTCATGATTGCATTCACCCTGCTTACGATCATCCCTCTGGCATGGATGATACTGAGTGCCTTCAAACCCCATGCCCTGATCGTGCGCTATCCGCTTGCACTCCCCTTGTCTTGGTATGTGGACAATTTTGTTTTGTCCTGGACCCAAGGACACTTGGGAATCTACTTCATCAACAGCACCATCTACTCCTTTGTCGCTACGCTGCTGACCGTATTCTTCGCCTTGAGCAGTGGGTATGCCCTTTCCAAGTTTCCGTATAAGAGCAGTCGGGTCATTTCCCTCATCTATACGCTTGGGTTGCTCATTACGGTTCACTCGGTAATTGTGCCTTTGTTCATCATGGAAACGAAATTGGGGATATCCAACACCCGCTTGGGAGTCATCCTTCCCTATATTGCCTTCGGGCTTCCTTTCCAGGTGTTTCTTGCCACCACCTACATCAAGGGGATTCCTGATGCCATGCAGGAGTCTGCCATCATCGATGGGGCAACCTTCTTCCAGGTGTTTTTCAGGATTCTTATTCCGGTTGCCACCCCGATCATCTCGACCATGTTCATCTATACCTTCCTCGGCAACTGGAACGAATTCATTCTTGTCCTGACCTTGACCAGTGACCTTACGGTACGGTCCCTCCCTGTTGGCATCAACAGTTTTGCAGGGGGGATGTCACGGGACTATGGCTTGCAGTTTGCAGCTCTGGTGATCGGTACGGTACCGATGATCATCTTCTATTTGGTTTTCAAAGACAAAATCGCCCAAGGCTTTGCTGCCGGGGCACTAAAGGAATAATAGTATTCGTATGCCACACCCACTTCCTCTCATTCCCTATCCCTCTGATGTAGTGATGCTTGATGGATTGTTTCGCAACTCCAGGCGATTCTCTCTTTCTCTGGAACGCTCATGTGACCAGTCGTTTTCCGACAGTGCAGTGCAGTATGCAAAAGAGCTTTTGGACAGGGATGCCTGTCTTGCGTCTTCAAAAGAAGCAGCGAATCTCAGCATACGAGTGGAGCCGAGCCTGCATGACAAGGAGGAGGCGTATACCTTGGAAGTGCTTCCTCAAAACGTAAGTATTGGTGCGTATGGCCATCAAGGACTATTCTATGCACTGCAAACCCTGCGCCAGCTTCAGCTTGCCTATCCCCAATCCATTCCTTGTTGCCGGATAGACGATTCCCCATCTCTTCGTTGGAGGGCTTTCATGCTGGATGTTGCCCGATCATTCTGTCCTGTCGGGGAAATCCGTCGGATCATTGATATCATGGCGTCATTCAAACTGAATGTGCTTCATCTCCATCTGAGTGATGACCAAGGGTGGAGAGTTGCACTTGATGCGTATCCTGAGCTTGGTGATGAGAAATCAGGGCAGTATACCAAGCAAGAGCTCAAGGAACTGGTGGAGTATGCATCGGTCCGACAGATCATGATCATTCCGGAAATTGATATGCCAGGGCATGTTACTGCGCTGCTTGCCGCGTATCCTGCTCTCAGTTGCACCGGAGGGCCTTTCAGCATACCCAAAGGGGAAGGGATATTCCCAGACATACTCTGTGTAGGAAAAGAGGAAACACTGGATTTCGTGAAAATGGTGCTGAAAGAGATTGCTTCCCTCTTTCCAAGTCCCTATATCCATCTGGGCGGTGACGAGATTCCCTTGGAACGCTGGGCCACGTGTCCGGATTGCCAGAAAAGGAAGCAAGCATTGGCCTTGTCCGATGAGAAATCATTGCTCAGGTGGTTTTATCGGGAGATGACACACTATGCGAACTCGTTGGGAAAGCAAGTGCTCCTGTACAATGATTATGTTGACGATACCTATGACCAGTCCATCATCACCCAGATATGGAATCCCTTGTTGGATGGCTCACAGTCAGAACACCAAGCGATTTTGAGTGACTATTTTCACTCCTATCTGGATATGGATCATACATTGCTCTCATTGCATCGGGTATATAAGCTGGGAGAGATGCTGCAACCAGGGAATCAGGCACGGGTGATGGGTGCAGAACTCATGCTCTGGACAGAATATATTTCCACCCGTGAGAAACGCGATCTGCATCTGTTCCCCCGCTTGCTGGCAGGATCAGAGATATTCTGGACTCGTAAAGACATGCATGAGTATCATCGGTTTTTGGGTACCTGCTCCCAGTACGGCAAGCTGTTTCTGCCTCCCCATACGAGTATCACACCGAGACATGCGTGGGATCCTCCCCTTATCCGGCAATTCATCAGCCGCTGGAAGCGCAAGCGCCGGGTAAAGCGTAACAGCAAGATGGCAGGTATCTCCTTCGCTTGAAATGTGAGCAAGCTTTCAATTGGTCATCTAGTTCCAACTGCTACAACCATACAGCCCAGTCCCCGTAGTCATGGATGCCACTGCCATGGCGAAGGTTGCCTTGTGCATCCAACTCCTGAAATGCATTGCGCATTCGCACCAGTATTTCTGGTTGGATATCCAAGCTATGGTGTGCCGGGAAGACCCGTTTTGCAGGCAAGGCTGCTATCTTTTTCAGGGAAGTGAGATAGGCTTGGGGATCGGTGGAAGGGTAGTAGGCGAAGAGGGTATCCTTGTAGACCAGATCCCCGGTAAACAGGTAGCCTCGCGCTTCTTCCCAAAAACACATGTGTCCAGGCGAGTGCCCCGGGGTGTGCAGCACCTTGATGATTCTTCCTCCCAGGTCGATCTCATCCCCATCCTCAAGAATCCGGGTGGGGTTGCCTTGAAAGAATTCGTAGCTTGCAACGTCATACCCGGCAGGGGCTTCGCAGCGATCCATCACCATATCCCTGATTTGTTCCAAGGAGAGGGGGAATTCTCCGTTGAGCCAGTTCAGCTCGTCCGCATGGGCGTAGAAATCAGGGAAGTATGTATGACCGCCGATATGGTCCCAATGGATGTGTGTTGCCACGGCTGCCACGGGCTTCTCCGTCAATTTCACCACTTGCTCGCTGATATTGCAGATTCCCAATCCCGTATCGATGAGAAGACTCTTTTTGGAGCCATTCAGAAGATAGCAATGGGTTTCTTCCCAATGCCGGTATTCACTGAGGATGTACGTGTCTGGATCTATGGTGTCTCTGGTAAACCAATCGTTCATATAGCCTCCTACTGAGTTGCGGGGCATGCCAGATGATGCAATGCCTCTCTGAGCGTATCACCCTGCGTCGAGGATGCAAAGCAGGTTTGGTCTTCTTTCTGCTTCCTTTTGTGCATTACCTTGCCCTGAACGAGAGGACATCACCAAACGTACCATCATGGTACCGATAGGAAGGGCAGGAACGTATCATCTCATAGGATCCTGCCGTATAGCAGTTGATAACCTTTTCCCAGAAATGCACGGAAGCCTCATTCTTCGGATGGCATCCGATCTCCCATCCTCCTGCAAACGAATCGAAGATGGAGGTGGCCACATACCTTCCGACTCCGCTGCACCGATACGGATATAAGACAAAAAATTCAGCCATAGAGTAGTCGTAGTTCTTGTGCACGATGAAACCTTCATTGTCAAAGAGTACAAATCCTGCCCAGTTCTCACCGACTGCGATGAGATAGGCATGATACCCCTCTTTCGTCCAATAGTCTGATGCGTGCGTCTTGAATGCAAATTCCCCGTCTGTATTCACTGCAAGCTTGTTGTAGTGCGACCATTCATAACAGTACATTTTCAGCAGGTTTTTCAAGACCGTTTGTTCGTGCATGGTCGTCTTGGCAACCTTCATGAGTCGTATTTCGCCCCGTTTCATGTGTACCACCACATCATGAAGACCTGTCAGGTCCTCATGTTCCTTTCTTCAGGCTTGTGCAGTCTCACTATGCTCGGTGTCCGATTCCCTGTCCATAGGTTGGCATGCAATGTGGATTCCTGACATAGGTTCAGGTATAGTTGGAGATACGGAAAAAGAGGTCAGTCGTATGAGTATGAATGTTCTTATAACTGGGGTAGCTGGAGGCATGGGATTTGCAACCTGTGAGCTTTTGGTTGCCTCCGGCTATACCGTGTTTGGTTTGGATTTTCAGCAGCCTAGTGAGGCTTTCTCCTTCCGTTTTCTTGCTGCTGATGTAACAGATAGCGCACAATTGGAAACTGCGTTTGCCTGCATCAAGGAAGAGGCTGGATCACTCAAAGCAATATTACATTTTGCGGGGGTGTATGACCTGAACTCTCTGGTAGAGATTCCCGAACCTGAGTTCATCCGATTGTTTGATATCAATTTGTTTGGGGTGTACCGCATCAACCGCCTTTTTCTCCCCTTATTGGAACCTAACGGAAGGATCATCATCACCAGTAGCGAACTTGCACCGTTGGACCCGCTTCCGTTCACTGGTCTCTACGGAGTTGCCAAGACAGCACTTGAGCGCTATGCCTATTCGCTTCGTATGGAACTTCAGCTTCTCGGATACGGGGTGTCCGTAATCCGTCCGGGAGCCGTGGAAACAGGGCTCTTGCAGGTTTCAAAAAATCGATTGGATTCCTTTTGCGGAAACACAAAGCTGTATTCCTGCAATGCCGCCCGATTCCGGTCGATTGTTGACCGGGTTGAATCGCGCAGCATCCCCCCTCAGGCTATCGGAAACCTGGCATTGCGGATACTCCAAACCAAACGGCCGCGATATGTCTACACCATCAATTGCAATATCTTGCTCAGGCTCATGCATCTTCTGCCTCATTCTTGGCAAACGGGAATCATCAATCAAATACTTCGCTAGGGGACGTATCACCAAAGAAGGTTCCTTCAGCAACGATGGATACATTTCCGCTGACAATCATGTTTCCTGTTTCTCTCTCTTTCAGGATATGCAGTTCGCTTGGCCTTCCGACAAATCGTCCTTGGTGCAGGATGATTTCTTCCCCTTCCCTATAGGCGCCGTGTTCACACAGGTATGCCCCTACCGGTCCAGCCGCGCTGCCTGTTGCAACGTCTTCCAATCCACTGAAATCCCATGTTCTGCCTTCCATGGTATCAACAGCAAATACATAGACAAACTTGGCACCATAGGAGGAAACCAGCGATTCATGGGCTGATGAGGAAATTCCTGTTCTTTCCAGCCCGCTGCGAACGGGTACTATCAGGTAAGGCAGGCCTGTTGTGACGACTTGCAAAGGATATCCTGGAGCAAGATTGTCCACATCCAACCCAAGGGGTTCGATCAGTTTCAGATAGTCGGATACGGGAATGTGGCCGAGTATTGTTGCTGCTCCCTGGTTCATCCTGCAGGTGTATTCGTGCTTGCCGTCGATTGCCGAACTGGCAACAGAAACATCCTTGCCATTCAGATGAAACAGAATTTCCGCATTCTCTTTCCCCACATGGGCCCTGTGTATCACAGCTGCAGCACCAAGCACAGGATGTCCCGCGAAGTCCAACTCTTCATCTTTTGTGAAAATTCTTGCTCTGTATTCGCAATCTTGGAGATGTTTCAGGAATATGGTCTCATATTGCTTCATCTCCCGAGTTATCCGAAGCATGGTTTCAGGGGTGGGAAACTGGCTGCAAACCAAAACGGTCAATCCATTTCCTGTGAGTGGGCCTTTTGAGAAAACATCAACATGGTAATACTGCAAATCTCACCTCTTCATTGGTTTTCCTGCATCCGAAACTGTAAAGGAAAGGGCTGCAATGCACAATATTCCGGCATTCCCCCTTTGGCATCTCTTCTTTGGGGTGACTCTATTCGGGAAGATGCGGGAATGATTTGATGTGCTCGAGATCATGATCCCAATCAGCCTTGTCAGCAATGAAAATATGTCCATCGGGTCGGATGTCTGTCTTGGTATCAAGACATCCTGCAGGGACCACCGTCAAAATCTGCAATGGCAGAGGTAGAAGCTCTGAAAATCACCTCGTACTTCGAAGGTGACCTTCCCACAAAGACAAGATCCTTTGTGCTGATTCATGCATAACTCCTCCTCCCTATGATGCCTGCATCTGGGTTTGGTGTCCAGCAGGGCAACATCACTTCCTTAAGAGGGTTTCTTGCTGCCAGAAACCTGAAACACGGTGCAATAGTCCGTTAGGCTTTGTTGATGTGGTATAGTTGCCTCATGGACATACCTACATGCAAGGAAGGTTTGCTATGCGGATACTGCTTATCGGCTATGGATGGCGCTCTCTTTTCTTCTTTCGGATCATCAAGGCTCTTCCTGACCGCTTCACTTTGGTAAAGTGGGTGCTTCGTACGCCCCAGCGGGCAGAGGAGGTGAGAAGGCTTCATCAGGTGGAGACAAGCTGTGATGTTGCAGAGGCTCTCTCGTGTCCCCACGATCTGGTCATTCTGAGTGTTCCTTCCTCCAGCATGGAATCGTTGTTGCTCCTGCTCATCAAACATGGGGAAACGGTTCTCTGCGAGACAGGGTTCACCGCGCTGTCATTGGAGAAGCTGAACGCACTGTATCATGCATATGCAGCATCAACGAGCAAGGTGTTTGTTGCTGAGCAGTATTACCGTTATCCCTATTACCACAGCTGTCGTGCTATCCAACCACTATTGGGACCTGTTACGGAAGTGAGGGTTGCCAGCCTGCATGATCACCATGGGACAAGCCTCATCCGTCATTTCCTTTCCGAGCAGGGAGAACCTTGCACCATCAGCGCTGTGTGCCGTTCCAGCTGGATCGTCAAGACCGGAGCCCGTGATACGGTGGTGTGTTCTGGTGAGCGTATCCAAACCAAACGCACCGTGGCGGTGTTTGCGTTCGCTGATGGCAGGACAGGATATTTCGATTTTGCAGACGTGCAGTACCACAGCTGTATCAGAAGCAGCCACTTCAGCCTCTTCGCCGAGCGGGGTGAGATTGTTGACAACGAAGTCAGGTATCTCAATTACGACAATGAGGGGATAGTGCAGACCTTGCAGCGAATTGAGGATGGTGGAAGCAACAACAATCCCCGCTCGCTGCGCGCCGTTACCTTTGGTGATACATACCATTTCAGAAATCCGTATTGGCCGCTTGGCTTCAATGATGATGAGATCGCCATCGCCTTGTGTATGGAGGATGCCTGCCGAGGAAAGGGGTATCCCTTGCATGAGGCACTGCAGGATTCCTACCTTGCCCAGTGCAGGCACACAAGCTGCATTGAGGGAAGAGCCATTGAAACGCAGCCCCAAAGCTGGTCAAAAGCCTTTTCCCCTCCCTCGCTTCCCTGCTGATGGTTCTGATCCTTTGGTACGAGCAGCAGGAGTTTGTGCCTAGAGCGCCTTCTCTTGTCCGCGGGTGTTCATGGAAGTGCGGTAGATGATGAAACGATTTACACTGAACTCGGTGATCAGGTTGATCACCATGGTCCCCCCCAGTACGAGGTAGTCGGAGAACCCGTGGCGTACCAAAGCATCACCCCACCATGTGGAAAGGGGGGTGAAAAGCGCGTAGTAGATGCCCAGTTGCAGCATGGCTTTGGGTATGTTGTTTGCACTCTTGAACGTGAAGCGCCTGTTGACGGTGAAGTTGTAGAGGACGCTGGCAATGAGTGCAATCAGGTAACTCGGCCAATAGGGCAGATGCATAAGTTCCTCGAGAAGGGTGAACACCACCACCTGGATGATGCCGGCACTGATGGAGAAGAGGGTGAACTTCCCGATTTGGACGAGATTCTCCTGCTTGCTCAGCGCAACTGTATCTTTGGTGTCCATGGGGGTTCCTTTATCGAAAGAGATGTTTGCTGAATCCGAGTATAGCCTGTTTGTTTTCCACGTCAAGGAATCGAATGGAAGAAACAGTATCGTTGACGACACTGTATGATACTCCTTGCATGGGCTCAAGCAAATGTCCCGCAATCCAGGCGTTTTGCCGCATAGAGCCCAATGAGCATGTAGCAACTGGTAAGGATGAACACCAAGGGGAACCCCAAATAGGGGAGAAGAAGTCCGGCAAGCAGAGGGTACAGGATATTCATCAGAGCCCCAGCACCTCCGATTCCGGTATAGATGGGACGGTTCTCATCGGTGGATATCTCAAGAAGAATTCCCACCATAAGGATGTGAAGGAGCGCTGTACTTGCGCCGCCGAGCAAGAATGCAAGCGGATAGAAGCTGGGAATCGCTATCAGCAAGAGTGC
>JAAYQY010000401.1 GCA_012519125.1 Spirochaetales bacterium | reverse complement strand
TGAGGATCCTCAAGCTCTTTGGCAAGACCGAGGTGAGGCGTGTGCTGACCACCGTTGGACCTGAGCAGGAGTACTTTCTCATTGACAAGTCCCTCTATCTGAAGCGCAAGGACCTCATCCATACCGGTCGTACGCTGCTCGGTTCACGCCCCCCGAAAGGGCAGGAGATGGAGGACCACTACTTCGGCAACCTGAAGGGAAGGGTCTCCGCATTCATGCGCGAGCTCGATGAGGAGCTGTGGAAGCTCGGCATCCTGGCAAAGACCGAGCACAACGAGGTCGCTCCCTCCCAGCATGAGCTTGCACCCATTTTCACCACCAGCAATCTGGCGGTTGACCACAACCAGCTGACCATGGAGATGATGAAGAAGGTTGCAGACCGTCACGGTCTTGTCTGCCTCTTGCACGAGAAGCCGTTTGCCGGGGTGAACGGGTCGGGCAAGCACAACAACTGGTCCATCTCCACCGATACGGGCATCAACCTGCTCGAACCGGGTGACAACCCGAAGGACAACGCCCAGTTCCTGCTCTTTTTGGTGGCAGTCATCGCTGCCGTGGATGAGTATCAGGATCTTCTGCGGGTCTCGGTGGCCAGTGCAGGCAACGACCATCGCCTTGGTGCAAACGAGGCTCCTCCTGCCATCGTCTCGATGTTCCTTGGTGAGGAGCTTACCAGCATCCTCGATGCACTTGCAGACGGATTGGATTGCCCCTCGAAGGCTCGTACTTCGATGCTGCTGGGGGTGAATCTCCTGCCTCCCTTCCCCAAGGATACCACCGACCGCAACCGTACCAGCCCCTTTGCCTTCACCGGCAACAAGTTTGAGTTCAGGATGCTCGGTTCCTCCTTCTCCGTTTCCGGTCCGAACTTTGTGCTCAATACGATCATTGCAGACAAGCTTTCGCTCTTTGCCGATGAGCTTGAGAAGGCCACGGATTTCCCCTGTGCACTGTCGGCCTTGGTCAAGGAGACCTACCAGAAGCACCGAAGGATTGTCTTCAATGGAAACAACTACGCCCAGGCGTGGGTTGAGGAAGCCCAGAAACGGGGCCTTTCGAATCACAAGTCCACCCCTGATGCCCTGCCATCCTTCATCTCGGGCAAGTCCATCGCGCTCTTCGCAAAGTTCGGGGTGCTCAACGAGACCGAAATCCACAGCCGCTATGAGATTGTACTTGAGAACTACTGCAAGACAATCAATATCGAGGCTCTGACAATGGTCGATATGGTGCGCAGGCAGATTCTGCCGGCACTGAGCAAGTTCGCAGGAGATCTTGCCCATTCTGCCAACGAGAAGCTTGCCCTGCTCAAGGCCTCTTCTCTCTCGTATGAGAGATCGCTGGTCCAGAGGCTTTCCATGCTCACCGATTCGCTTGATGAACATGTCTGTGCATTGGAAAACCTGGTGCTGGAAGCCCGCATGGTCGCCGATGTGACCAATGCCAGTCGCTTTTACCATGAAAAGGTCCTGCCTGCCATGGCACAAGTGAGGGCGGTAAGCGACGAGGCGGAGCTCTTGTGCGATGCTTCCTATTGGCCGATACCGACTTACGATGAATTGCTGTACTCTGTTTGATTTGGAATCCGGCAACCTCCTTGAACCTCCCTGCGAAAGCGGGGAGGTTCTCTGTTGAAGTTCAGGCAAAACATGCTAGTATCTACAAAGTACCCAACCCAAGAGAGGAAGTGTGAGGATGTATCAGGACCATCTGGAAGATCTGACTTATTCACTGTTCAATACGATTCCCGATCCCTTCATGGTCATTGGCGAGGATGGAACCTATCTTGAGGTATTCGGTGGTACCGAGCGCTCTCTCTATGATGACGGCAAGCCGATGAAGGGCAAGAACATCTATGAGTTCATGCCCAAGGAGTTTGCAGACTTCTACATGGAGCAGGTTCGCCTCACTCTTGAGAAAGGGACCCTGAATACCTTTGACTACAAGCTTGAGACCGACAAGGTGGTGTTGCCTGAGCTCAACGGCCCGGGAGGAACCCAGTGGTTTGAGACACGCATGCATCCGCTGGCAAACCCCTATATGGGTCAGCGGGCAGTAACGGCCATGATCATCAATATCACCGAGCGACGCAACCTGCACAAACGGCTTCGTGAGCTCTCCTACCTTGACCCGCTGACCGGATTGTACAATCGGCGTTACTTTCTGGAACGGATCAACCTCCATCTGCTGCAGAAGGGAACCGCGCATATCATGCTCTGTGATCTTGACCACTTCAAATACATCAACGATACCTTTGGACATCTTGCCGGAGATACTGTCTTGAAGGAGTTTGCCCAAATAGCGAGGGGTGTGCTGAAGCATACCCATGCCATCGCTCGCTTTGGAGGTGATGAGTTTGTCATCGCCCTGACCCAGAAGAGTGACCAGGAGGCATTGGAAGTTGCCGAGCAATTGCGTTCGGCAGTGGAGCAGCATACCTTTCGCTACCAATCCGATGAGTTGAAAGTGAGTATCAGCATCGGGGTTGCCGTCCTCTCTGAGAAAGACTTGGATGGAAGTGCCCTCATCGCCGATGCCGACCGTGCTCTCTATCAGGCTAAGGAAGCGGGGAGAAATCTTGTGAAACTCATGAGCAAGGCTGAAGGAGATAATGCGTGATAAACGTACTGTTCAACATTGCCTTGCTGCTTGCCATGAGCGTATTTTTTGCCACGTATCCATTCAAGAACCTAAAAAAGTTAACCAGCCATCGCATCCTTGCCGGCTTGGTCATCGGGATGATCGGGATACTGGTGATGCTCAGCCCCTTCGTGCTGTTTGAAGGGGTTGTCTTCGATTCACGCACCATCCTGCTGGTGGTCTCGGGTATGATTTTCGGTTGGCTGCCCACTACTATTGCAAGTATCAGTATGGCTATCTACCGTATCTACACAGGGGGGGCAGGGGTGCTGCCTGGTTTGGCAACCATCATCAGCAGCGCATCAATAGGTATCCTGTGGCACAATAGGCGGTATAAGACGGTCTTGGAGGAGAAGCAGGGCCTGGGCATTGAGTTCTACTTGGTCGGAGTGGTCACCCACATCGTCATGCTCTTGTGCATGTTGCTCATGCCCGCATCGGTGCGGATGCAGGTCATCTCCTCGATGTCCTTCACCATTTTGGTATTTTATCCGTTGGGAACCTATCTGCTCAGCCTCCTGTTGTTCGGTCAGGCTCACCGCATCCAGGCGATTGCAAATCTGGAGAAGAGCGAACGCCTTTTCAAGATGATGTTCGAGCAAGCTCCCATCGGCATGTCCCTGACCGACCTCAAGACCGGTGCGATCGAGAATGTCAATCACAGCTACCTTGCGATGCTCGGGTACTCCAAAGAGGAGATGCTCGAGAAAACCTGGAGTGAAATCAGCCATCCTGAGGATATTGAGTACAGCCGCTCGATCACCAAGAGCATGGCCATGGGCAATCATGGTCCGTTCAACTTTGACAAGCGGTTCATCCGCAAGGATGGTACCATTTTATGGGCAAATCTCTCCTTGGCAGTCTTCACTACCTCTGATATGGAGAAGGATGAGTCACTGTGCATGACGGTGGATATCACCGATCGCAAGATGTATGAGCAGAAGATACTGTATGCATCCAACCATGATGCTCTTACAGGTCTGTACAATCGTGTGCACTTTGAGGCATATGTCCGTGACCTGAACGTCAAGGAGCATCCATCCGTCACGGTGGCCTTTGGTGATGTGAACGGACTGAGGATCCTCAATGAGGCCTTCGGGCGTGAAGAAGGTGATCGTCTGCTCAGACGTATTGCCCAGATTCTGCAAAAGGGCCTCAAGCGTGAGGATTATGTGAGTAGGGTGGGTGGAGATGAGTTTGCCCTCATCCTTTTCGATCGGACCGAGGAAGAAGCCTCCGCTCTGCTCTCCTCTCTCATGACCGAAATTTCCAGTCTGGAAATGATGGGATCGGTCAAACCTTCCATGAGTTTCGGTGTTTCCCGCCTTTTGCAGGAGAAAGACACTATCAACGAGGCTATCAAACAGGCGGAAAAGGATGTGGCGACACGCAAGCTGGTGGACTCCCCCCAACTGCGAGGTCAGGCTGTGTATGCCATCATCAACACCTTGCATGAGAAAAACAAGCGTGAGGAATCCCACTCGAGGCGGGTCAGCGAGCTGTGCGAGAAACTTGCAAAAGCGTATGGGATGGGCACAATGGCTGCAGCCGAGATGCGGCTGGTGGGCCTTTTGCATGATATCGGCAAGATTGCCATCCATGAGTCGATACTCAACAAGGAAGGGAAGTTGACCCGCGATGAGTGGAAAGAGATGCAGCGACACTCTGAAATCGGCTACCGTATCCTCAATTCGGTTGAGGATATGGCCTCGCTTGCCCACTATGCGCTTGCCCATCATGAGCGTTTCGACGGGAAGGGTTATCCGAAGGGGCTTTTGGCAGAGGCCATTCCCTTGCAGGCCAGGATTATCACCATTGCAGACTCCTATGATGCCATGACCGCCAACCGCTCCTACCGCCAGGCGGTGAGTACGGACGAGGCGGCAAGAGAGATCAAGCGGTGTGCCGGTACCCAGTTCGATCCTGAACTTGCAAAGATTTTTGTCAGTGAGGTGCTGAAACTCAATTGGGACGAGCTGTAAAGGCCCCTTCCTTGACTTCTGGTAAGTATCGTCTTACCATGAAGATACCAGCAGGAGGTGCCTATGGGAGTCATTACCATTTCCCGTCAGATAGGCAGTGGGGGAACCCTCATCGCCAAGCATGTCGCCGAACAACTGGGCTTGTCCTTCATAGACAAGGAAGATATCGAAAAGGTCATGCATGCCTATGGTTTCAGTGCTTTCGAGGAAGTCTACAATGCAAAGCCCAGTTTCTGGGAACGGTTTGATGAAAGCCGCGGTCTTACCATCGATTTTCTGCTCACTGCCATGAAGGCCTTCGCGAAGGTCGGCAATGTGGTGTTGCTTGGAAGGGGAGGGTTCGGTCTCTTCCAAGGATATACGGATATTCTCAATGTCCGCATCAAGGCGCCACTGGGAGTTCGCATCGAGCGCAAGCAAAAGGAGTATGGTGGCACCGATGACCTTGCCAAACAGGCCTTGATCGAGCGTGAGCTGGTAAGGACCTCCTTCGTGCAATCAGACCTCCAGTATAACCAAAATGATGCATCGCTCTTCGACTTGGTCATCGACACCGGCATTGTCCCACCAGAGACAGCAACCTTATGGGTGGCTGATGCCTATCAGCAGCTGATGAAACATCCCCGTCTGGATGCAAAGCGTATCCGTGCAGATTTGGAGGTGGATGATGTGCTGTTGAAACTGGTGAAGAGTATGCTGGGGGCGGAGGAGTCTTGACCAGAACAACTCTTAGCCGGATATGTCTGGTGTTTGCAGCGGTGTTTTTGCTGATATTGGTCGCCTTGCCGCCACTTTTCTCGTTCCTTCTTCTGATACGCACAGGTGAGTTCCGTTTCGATTATCTGCTTACCGCTGAGCTTGGTTGGTTTGCCCTCATCTCTGCGCTGCTGCTGATGGTGGGAGCCTTCCTGCAGGGGCGTCGCCAGGGTTTTCTTGCCACTTCGCTTAGCCTGATGGCGTTGCTTCTGCTCTTTCTCCTCATGATGCTGCGCAATCCGCCTTATGCCCTCGCCATTGTCCTGATTGTGCTCTACAACCTCAATTTACTTGCTCTTTTGGTCGCTGATTACCGCTTCCTTCGCTGACATAATGCCTGCAATTGGGTACACTTTCCCTATGGATATCGAAACACTGCTCTGTGAAAAAGGTGAGGTGACCTACATCGACTTTCTGGTAAGCCTCAGAGAGAAGACCGCCAAGGTTCTGATAGCCGATGAAGATGGGGTGCTCATCTCTGTCTCTGATGCCACCTCTGCGGTGGCTCTTTTCAATGATGAAGCGTATCTTCGCTTTGCAAAAGAACTCATGGGCTCTTGCAAGCCCATCGCTGTCCATGAGGGGATATTGGTACATCATCTGTTGGAACAGGGAATGAAGCTCTCCCTTTCGTGCGTGCAAGCGGCGTACACCAGAAAGGATCGTTTCGCCTTGAGAGAGGATGTTGTCATCCGTCCTCTCAAGATGGGAGATCTTGATGTGGTGCTTGCACACTACCACCATGCGGATGAGCCGTATATTCGCGATCGTCTTGCAAAGGGCGTCATGATCGGGGCCGAGGTGGATGGCCAGCTTGCCGGTTTCATGGGTCGTCACAGCGAAGGTGCGATGGGGATGCTGGAAATTCTTCCTGCGTTCCGCCGCAGAAGTCTGGGTTCTGAATTGGAGAAAGCATATATCAACCGGCTTCTGGATGCTTCCATCACCCCGTACTGCCATGTAGTAGAGACCAATGAGGCCAGCCTGAAGCTGCAGAAGAAGCTTGGATTGGTGTTCTCGGAGGAGAAAGTCCATTGGTTTAATTAATATTTATACAATATTTTCGAAATAATATGCATAGATACTGGTCAAGGTCGGCAATTACTGTATAATTATACCACTATCACGTAAGGAGGATGGTATGCTACACGTTGGAGTCATCGGGGCCACAGGCTATGCAGGATCGCAGCTTGTCGCTCTTCTTGCAAACCACCCATTGGTTGAAATTACCTATCTCGCTTCCCACTCCTATGCGGGAAAGCGTTTCTCGGATATCTATCCCTCCCTCTTCTCCAGTTGTGATCTGCTGCTTGAGGAAGAGGATATCGAAGAAGCGAGCAAGCGTTGTTCGGTTCTTTTCCTTGCTCTTCCCCATGCTATGGCAAGCAAATTGGTTACCCCTGCCATTCTCGAGCGATGCATCATCATCGATCTTGGCGCTGACTACCGCCTCAGCGATGCATCGGTGTACGAATCCTGGTACAAGACCACCCACTTCAGCAAGGATCTGCTGGATCAGGCTGTCTATGGACTCTGCGAGCTCAAGCGCGAGCAGATTGCCAAGGCAAACCTCATTGCCAATCCCGGGTGTTATACCACCACCAGCACCCTTACCCTTGCCCCCTTGATCGCAAAACAGCTCGTAGATCCGACCAGCCTGATCATCGATGCTGCAAGCGGGGTGAGCGGAGCAGGCAGAAGTGAGAAGATCGACTCGCTCTTTTGCGAGTGCAATGAGTCCTACAAGGCATACGGGGTGACCAACCATCGTCATACCCCGGAGATCGAGCAGGAGTTGGGTTTGCTCAACCAGGCTCCGCTTATGGTACAGTTCACCCCCCATCTGGTACCCATGAACCGGGGCATCCTTGCCACCTGCTATGCGAACCTGAAGGAAGGGGTGGGCGAAGAGGATATTGCCAAAGCCTACCAAGAGTTCTATGCAGATGAGAGTTTTGTCCGCCTGCTCGGCCAAACACTGCCTGAGACGCGATTCGTGCGCAATACCAATACCTGTGCCATCGGATGGAAGGTGGACAAGCGTACGAACCGAGTGATTGCCATCGGTGCAATCGACAACCTGATCAAGGGTGCTGCCGGTCAGGCAGTGCAGAATATGAATATCCGGTGCAACCTTGGGGAGGCTACGGGCCTTCCTTCCACGGTTGCCAGCCCCCTCTAGGAGGAGTGTATGCAGATGATTGACGGCGGAGTTACCGCCAGTATCGGATTTTCGGCCAATGGCGTTGCCTGTGGCATCAAGAAGCGCAAGAAGGACATGGCTCTGGTGGTCAGTGAAAAGCCCTGCACGTTTGCAGGCAGTTTCACCACCAACCTGGTAAAGGCGGCCCCGGTACTTTGGGACCAGAAGCTGGTGGCTTCCTCAAAGTCTGTGAAGGCTCTGGTGGTCAACAGCGGCAATGCCAATGCCTGTACTGCTGCTCAGGGCGAGCAGGATACCCAAACCATGGCAGCTCTTGCCGCCAAAGAGTTGGGATGCACTGAGGAGGAAGTCCTTGTCTGTTCGACCGGGGTCATTGGGGTCCCGCTTCCGATGGATAAGATTGAGGCCGGCATCAAAGCCTGTGCTGCTGTTCTCTCTTCCACGCGTGAAGCTGCCTTGGAGGCAGCACAGGCCATCTGCACCACCGATACGTTTACCAAGGAGGTGGCGCTCGAGCTTACCATCGAAGGCAAGACTGTTCACATCGGCGGCATGGCCAAGGGCTCGGGGATGATCCATCCGAACATGGCCACCATGCTCAGTTTCATCACCACCGATGCTGCCATCTCCAAGGATGTGCTGCAAACGCTGCTTGGTTCCTCGATCCAGGACAGCTACAACATGATCAGTGTCGATGGCGATACCTCCACCAACGATACCGTCCTGGTGCTTGCAAACGGGATGAGCGGAATCTCACCCCTCTCTCCCAGCCACCCTGAGTGGGAGGTGTTTGTAGAAGCATTTTTGGAAGTGCATACCTCCCTTGCCAAAGCCATCGTGCGCGATGGGGAAGGCGCAGGTAAGTTCCTGGAGGTTCAGGTCAAAGGCGCAATGGACAAAATCACCGCCCAGACCCTCGCCCGTTCGGTCATCACCAGCAGCTTGGTCAAGACTGCCTTTTTCGGCAGCGATGCCAACTGGGGTAGGATCCTCTGTGCGATGGGGTATAGCGGGGCATCCTTCAACCCCAGTGGTATCGATCTCTTCTTCTCCTCTGCGAAGGGAACAATCCAGGTGGTGAAGGGTGGAACTCCGCTTCCCTTCGATGAGCATCTTGCTAAGAGCATCTTGCTTGAGAAGGAGATCGTCACGCTGGCGCAACTCTCTGACGGGGATGGGGAGGGGACAGCCTGGGGCTGCGACCTCTCCTACGAGTATGTCAGGATCAATGGAGATTACAGAAGTTGAAAAACCATAGGATGGAAACGGAGATTCTCAAGGCTGAGGTGCTCATTGAGGCAATCCCCTACATCAGGAGGTTTGCCGGCAGCACAGTGGTCGTGAAATACGGTGGTTCGGCGATGGTGGACGAGAAGCTCAAGCGCTCGGTCATCCAGGACATCGCCATGCTCAAGTACATCGGCCTCAAGCCGGTGGTGGTGCATGGAGGGGGCAAGGAGATCACCAGCTTGCTGGAGCGTTTGGGAAAGCAGAGCCAGTTTTTGGACGGGCTTCGTGTTACCGATGAGGAGACTGCCAAGGTGGCAGAGATGGTGCTCTCGGGCTCCATCGGAAAGGCTCTGGTCGATGAGCTCCAGATGGTAGGCATCAGCTCGGTGGGTATCAGCGGCAAGGACGGAAGAAGCCTGCTCTGTTCCAGGAAACTAGATGAGAAAGGCAGGGATCTTGGCTTTGTCGGGCAGATCGACCATGTGGATACCACGTTGCTGGAAACGCTGCTTGCCAACAACTTTGTTCCGGTTGTCTCTCCGGTCGGGGTTGATGCAGCGGGCAATACCTACAATATCAACGCAGACTACGCAGCGAGCGCGGTTGCCGGCTCGCTTTCAGCCCAGAAGCTGATCTTTCTCACCGATGTGGAGGGGATTCTCAAGGACAAGGACGACCCGGCCAGCATCCTCAGGACACTCAGCGAACAGGAAGCCCTTGGCTATATTGCCGATGGGACAATCAAGGGGGGGATGATCCCCAAGGTCCAGTGCTGTCTCGACGGCTTGGACAAGGGAGTGGAGAGCGTGCACGTCCTCGACGGACGGGTGCCGCACGCAATCCTGTTGGAAATCTTCACCACCAAGGGTGTTGGCACCATGGTCACCAAGGAGAAACAGGCATGAGTATGCAAACGACGATACAGAAAGGAAAACACTATCTGCTGGATACCTACAGTCAGGTTCCGGTGGTCTTCAAGGGTGGGGAGGGAATGTACCTCATCGACGAGGAGGACAAACGCTATCTCGACTTTGTCGGTGGCATTGCCGTCAATGCCCTGGGGTACCACGACAGCGGGCTGACCACAGCCTTGCAGAAGGTGCTGGACCAAGGGTTGTTGCACTGTTCAAACCTCTACTTCAATACAGAGGCGGTAACAGCTGCTGAGAACCTTTGCAAGCTTGCACAGATGGACCGGGTCTTCTTCTGCAACAGTGGGGCCGAGGCCAATGAGGCTGCCCTGAAACTTGCCCGCAAATTCGGCCACAAGAGCAGCCCCATCCGCACCGGCATCATCTCGATGGTCCACTCCTTCCACGGAAGGACCTATGCTGCGATTACGGCAACAGGGCAAGAGAAGTACCACAAGCACTTCGATCCGCTTCCCCAAGGCTTCTCGTATGCTGCTTTCACTGATTTGGAGAGTGTCAGTTCCCTGATCGATGAGACTACCTGCGCCATCATCGTTGAGCCGATCCAAGGGGAAGGGGGCATCGTCCCTGCCACCAAGGAGTTCCTGCAAGGTCTGCGCGCCTTGTGTGACCAACACAACCTCCTGCTCATCTATGATGAGGTGCAGTGCGGTATGGGGCGCAGCGGAAAACCGTTTGCCTACCAGGCGTATGAGGTTCAGCCCGATGTGCTGACCACCGCCAAAGCCTTGGCCGGCGGGGTGCCTGCCGGAGCCATGCTGACGGTGGGCAAGGCAAACCGCGTCTTTGAGCCTGCAGACCATGCATCCACCTTTGGGGGCAATGCCTTGGCCATGGCGGGGGTCAATGAGATGACCCGCCGTCTCTCAGATCCCGCCTTCCTTGCACATGTCGAGGAGATGGGAGCCTACTTGCGCACCGAGCTTGAGAAACTGGTCATTGCCTTTCCCACGCTTTGCACTTCCGTACGGGGCATGGGCCTTATCAACGGCTTGGTGCTGACGGTCAGCCCACGCACGGTGGTGGATGCTTGCTTTGCCCAAGGCTTGCTGGTAGCCAGTGCCGGGTATGATGTGCTTCGCTTCGTTCCTCCCTTGGTGGTACAGAAGCAGGATATCGACCTAGCGTTGGAAATCGTGAAGAAGGCTCTTGCATCTTTGCTCTGAAGCAGATACCATCCTTCCAAGAACAAAGGCGTTCCAAACCCTAACGGGCGAGGAACGCCTTTTTTATGTGTGGAGGTAGCGCATGTGTGGATTTGTAGGGATGTTTGACATGCAAGCAAAGGCGATGAGTCAGCGTTCGACCCTGTTGGCGATGTCCAGAAAGATTCGTCACCGCGGTCCTGACTGGTCCGGTGTCTTTGCATCAGAGAAGGCGATCATTTGCCATGAGCGTCTTGCCATCGTCGACCCGTTGTCAGGAGGTCAACCGCTGTACAGCAAAGATGGTAATCTGGTGCTGGCAGTCAACGGGGAGATCTACAACCACAAGGAAATCCGAAAGCGCTATGAGGGCACGTATGAGTTTCTGACCCAGAGTGACTGCGAGGTCATCCTCGCCCTCTATCAGGACAAGGGCCCCGATTTCCTGGAAGAGCTGAACGGAATCTTTGCCTTTGCCTTGTATGACCGAAGCAAGGAGACCTTCCTTATCGCCCGTGACCATATCGGCATCATTCCGCTCTATCAGGGGTGGGATGCAGAGGGCCGCTACTATGTGGCCAGTGAGTTGAAGGCCCTGGAAGGGGTCTGCAGTGCCATCGAGCTCTTTCTGCCCGGTCAGTACTACTACAGCCAAGATGGACAGGCCAAGCAGTGGTACTCTCGCTCCTGGACCAGCTACGACGTGGTGAAGGACAATGGCGGCAGCATAGAGGAAGTTCGCAAGGCTCTGGAGGCTGCCGTAAAGCGCCAGCTCATGAGCGATGTCCCCTATGGGGTATTGCTCTCCGGAGGTCTGGACAGTTCCATCATTGCAGCGGTGACGGCACGCTACGCCCAGAAGCGGGTGGAGAGTGATGACCAGGAGACGGCCTGGTGGCCGCGCCTGCACTCCTTCGCCATCGGGTTGGAAGGTTCACCGGACCTCAAGGCAGCCAAGATTGCCAGTGAGTACCTTGGTACGGTCCATCACGAGGTGCACTTTACCATCCAGGAAGCCCTGGATGCCCTCAGTGATGTCATATACCATCTGGAGACCAGTGATATCACCACGGTACGGGCGGCAACGCCGATGTATCTCCTGGGGCGGGTGATCAAGTCGATGGGCATCAAGATGGTGCTCAGTGGGGAGGGCAGTGATGAGCTCTTCGGAGGCTATCTCTACTTCCACAAGGCTCCCGATGCACGCGAATTTCATGAGGAGACGGTGCGCAAGCTGAGCAAGCTCCACTTGTATGACTGTCTTCGCGCGAACAAATCACTCGCCGCGTGGGGTGTTGAGGGGCGCGTCCCCTTCCTGGACAAGGTCTTCATGGATGTGGCGATGAACCTCAACCCGGATCTCAAGCTCTGCCCAATTGCCGGTGAGCACAAGCGCATCGAAAAGTGGATCCTGCGGGAGGCGTTCAAGGAGTATCTTCCCCCTGAGATCGTCTGGAGGCAGAAAGAGCAGTTCAGCGATGGGGTTGGGTACAACTGGATTGATACGCTCAAGAGCATGACGGCAAACCTGGTCAGTGATGAGCAGTTTGCCCTTGCATCCAAGCGCTTCCCGATCCACACGCCCGCCACCAAGGAAGAGTACTACTATCGCTGTCTCTTTGCTTCACACTTCCCCAGTGAGAGTGCGGCGCGCTGTGTTCCCCGCGAGGACTCGGTTGCCTGTTCCACGGCAAAGGCTTTGGAATGGGATCTTGCCTTCCGTAAGATGAACGAGCCAAGTGGCCGTGCAGTTGCCGGTGTGCATGATGATGCGTATGCTCAGAATGCTTGAAGCAGGGCTTTGAAGGTTCCTTGCTCACTGAGGATCGAAAGTCCGAGGAAGATGAAAACGACCGGTACCAGGACTGAGGAGAATCGTGTGAGCAGGAGCCGTACCTGAGGTAGGCCTGCCAGCAGGGCAGAGAGTGCGAAGAAGAGCAGGATCATGAGGGCGAAGACTCCGAGGGCAAGATACAGGTCGCCTCTCTCCAAGAGTGTGAACCAGGGGATGTAGATGCCCAGGTTGTCCGCCCCGCTGGCAATGGTCACGGCCGAGACGGTTGCCAGCAGGCTCTTTTCCCGATTTTTCTGAGATGCTTCTTCCCCGTCCTTGCTGACCAGGCTCTTGATGCCCAGAAAGAGAGGCAGCAACCCGAGCAATCCTATTGCCCACCCTTGCAGCAGCCTGGTGGCAAAATAGGCGCCAAACAGGCTGATGATCACCAAGATCCCGATTCCCACGAACTGTCCTCCCAAAATGGAGAGGCGCTCACTCTTCTTGCCAGCTTGTGCCTGAAAGAGCATAAGGAGCACCAGATCGTCGATGCTGGTTGAGATGAAGATGACCGACGCAGTGACGAATATCGATTGCATGATGTGTGCATACTCTTCTTCGCAAGAGAAAAGGTCAAGCTGTCTTGACAAAGAGTAACCTATTACCTAATATACGTAACCAGTTACCTAGAGGAGACGTTATGGACACCCACATAATGCAAGCACATCTTTTCGGCTCTCTGTTCCTGCTAGCCAACCATCTGCAACTGGTAGGTGACCGGCTGGATGAAGCGATTACCACCAAGCAGTGGCTGCTGCTCGCAGTCCTGTTCAAGCAGCCGAATGCCAAGGCAACTCTTTCAGAGCTTGCTTCCCACTTGGGCAGTAGCAGGCAGAATGTGAAGAAGATGGCCTCAATCCTGGAAGAGAAGGGCTTTCTGAGTCTCAGGCAGTCCGAGCAGGACAGGCGGGTTGTGGAGCTGAGTCCTACCGAGGCATGCTTGGTTCACTTAAGGGGAAGGGAGGAAGCAGAACGAGAGTTCCTGCACTTCTTTTACAAGGGTTTTTCCGATGAGGAATTGAAGACCTTGGTACAGCTTTTGGATCGGTGGCATGGGAATCTGAGTGAGATGGAGTCGAAGTATGCGAAGGAGCAGTAAGGTGGTGGCGATTGTTGGTATTCTGCTGGTGGCGGTGATTCTCGTGATGCTTCTTCTTCCTTCAACAGTGCAGCGCAAGTTCTCCCGTATTGAGCAGGATTTCCTTGCAACCATGGCCTCTTCCCAAGGACTCTTCACCTTGGAGGATCTTGAGGATAAGCCTCAGGCGGTGAGAGATTTCTTCCTCAAGGGAGGGTATATCGGAAAGCCGAAGATGAGCGGTCTGAAGGCGGTGTTCGAGAAAGCCGACTTCTCCCTCGGTCAGGGCAAGGATTGGGTGGTCATCACCTATACCCAGCTCAATGGCGCCGAACAACCACTGCGATATGCCCAGATTCTCTCCTCCATCCATCACCTTCCCTTCGAAGGCTTGGACTCCTATGCACAGGGGGTGGGGGCAATGGAAGGCTATCTTGCCAAGTTCTTCCGCCTCTTCAACCAGAAGGGTGAGCACATGGACAGAGCCTGTTTGGTCACCTACCTTGCCGAGGCTTTCTTTCTTCCCTCGGTCGCCTTGAGTCCGCTCATTGAGTGGGAGGAGCTGTCTGCACTGGAGGTCAAGGCAACCATCCGTGCATTTGGCATGGAAGGAAGCGGGGTGTTCACTTTCGCCGAGACGGGAGAGATGCTGAGCTTCACCACTGATGATCGCATGGCGGCTGGGTTTGACGGCTCGCTGCAG
>JAAYQY010000400.1 GCA_012519125.1 Spirochaetales bacterium | reverse complement strand
GAGGACAACACCCTCTTCGATACATCTCACTGCATGCACCACATTCGGCTCAAAGAGCATGGAGTCGCCGGGGCCCACCTTGTGCTCCTTTCCTTCACAGGTAAAGACAAACAAGCCCGATTGCACGTAACTGATCTGCCGGTGGGGATGAGAGTGCGCAGCACCCTCTCCACCCGCTTCAAACTTCACTTCCACCAGCATCATCTCCTCATTGTAAGAGAGAATGCGACGGGTCTTTCCACTTCCAAAATCCTCGAGCTTTGTCTCGGTATACAGGGTCTTCTTCATGACTTGTTCTCCTTATCGGTTGGGTACGGCCACTGCTCGGCCTGTACCAAAATGGTGGTGCAGGGTGTCTAATGAAGCGTACCGCAAAATCAGATGCCCATACAACATTGGATGTGAATAAACGAGCAATGAATCCCTTGGAAATCGGGATGCTCCTGATTTACCTCATAGTAAAACACATGTAAAATCACTGTTTTGAACAACAGTTTACACTGTGAACTCATTGCAGGGGAAGCCATTTGTTGACGGCAAGATGTAAAGATTATTAACAGCTTGTTCAAGTCGCATAAAAAATTCTGTTGGATGAAGTTCTCCCCTCTCATCACTTCCACAACCCATAAACCTGTAAAGAAACATATTGGCAAATGCAGACGCTAATGAAGCAGAAATAGACATCAAACATTACCGGGAACCCAGCAATTGCTTGAGCGCATGAGCATCTCCCCTGTTTGTACTGCCAATGGTATGGACAATAGGACCTTCATAGTGGATGGTAGTGAGTCCTGCTTCCACCGAAGCCCAGTCCAGGCACCCCTGCCCGAACGGCAAGCCGGTGTTCTCCCGCACATGGAGACAGTGCAGGTAGATGCCCGCCTGCTCAATCGCCTTGGAGAGGCTGCGCTCCTCAATATTCATATGAAAGGTATCCAAGTCGATGCCGAAATTGGGGTGATTCACCGCATGGATGAGCTTGAGAGCCTGCTCTGCAGTGTTCACCAAACAGTGCTCATAGCGGTTCACCGGACGAAGATTCAGCACCACATCCTCCTCTTCGGCAACAGGGGTGAGTGAACGCAGGCTTTTGACGCTCTGCTCCCAGTGTTCTGCTTTGTGTGCTGCATAGGATTCATCGAACGAGTTCTGTGCATACAGCGGTCCGGAGAGTGAGCCTCCACCCAGCTCACCGAGCAACTTCATCAGCTCCTGCATCCTGTGGACCGCAGATCTACGCACTTCCTCATCAAGACTGGAGAGGTCCCACCCAACGGGAGGAACCAGAGAATAGGAGAGGTCTATTTGGTTGTTTCGTGCTTCGAAGAGGAGTCGCTTGCGACCCCATGGGCTCATCTCAAGCAAGCCAAGTCCATCTAGTTCGAGTTGGTCATAGCCGAGTGCCTTGGCTTTCTCAGGCAGTAAAGCTGTGTCCACTGCCTGCATTTCCCAGTGAATGCCGACTCTTCTCATACACTACCCTTTGTCTCAGTATACCAGAGGGTGGATGAGGGGGCTAGCCTTTCACAGCTCCCATGGTAAGGCCTTTCACTACATACTTTTGGAAGAACATGGTAAGGATGATTGCCGGTGCCATGATGGTAACCGCTGCTGCCATGACAGCTCCCCAGTCGACCTCTACATAGGAGAGGAAGTTGTAGACTGCAATCGGAAGCGTCCTGGTTTTTTGTTGGCTCAATACCTGACTGAACATGAAGTTGTTCCAACTGAAGATGAAGGAGAGCGTCGTTGCTGTCACAATTCCAGGACCGGAAAGAGGCAAGAGAATCTTCACAAAGGCACTCTGCTGGGTAAGCCCGTCAACCATCGCAGCTTCTTCCAATTCACGTGGAACTGAGTCGAAATACGGTGACATGACCCAGACTACCAACGGCAAGGCGATGAGCATGTGGCTGAGGATCAGGGCAATATAGCTATCCATCAGGCGCAGTCGGGAAAAAACAATGTACCAAGGCATCAAAAATGAGATACCAGGCATCAAGCGTGCAATCAGGATGAAGATGGAGAGCTTCTTCTGCTTGTAGCGGGCGATCGAGTAGGCGGCAGGAAGGCCGAGAACAAGGCTGAAGAAGACACTCACCACCGATACGATGAGCGAGTTCTTCATATAATGGAGGAAGTCCTGTTCGATGAAGACTCGCTCGTAGTTCTGCATCACCGGGGTGAAGATGAACTTAGGCGGCCAGCTGATGATATCCACCTGTGTCTTGAAGGAGCTCATGAGCATCCAGACAAAGGGGAAGAGGATCGGGATGATGATCAGGGCAAGGGTGAGGAGGAACAGGATGGAGTGGACAGGATTCTTTTTCATGGCAACCTCCCCTACTGCTCAAACGCCCGACGCAGTCGCATGACGGCGAGGCTGAAGAGCAAGACGATGAGAAACAGGAAGACCAGCATGACTGCACTCTGTCCCATTCTGAAATACTCGAAACTATACTTGAAGGCGAGTACGTTGAGGTTCTCTGAGGCGTAGCCTGGTCCTCCACCCGTCATCGAGTAGATGATATCGTAGGTTTTCAAAGCATCGATTGCCCTGAGGATGACCGCAGTCAGGATGGTGGGCATCAACATAGGCAGGGTGATGAGAAAAAGTACTTGCCTTCCATTTGCCCCATCGACCATTGCCGATTCATAGGGCTCTGAGGAGAGTCCTGCAAGACCTGCGAGCACGATGATGGTGATCATGGGAGTCCACTGCCAGATATCCACGATGATCAGGGAGGGCATGACCGTCTTAGCATCGCTGACCCAACCGCTTTGGGGCAGTTTGAGTACACTCAGCACATAGTTGAGAATGCCGATGGTCGGGTCATAGAAAAGGTTCCAGACAATACCGATGGCAACAGGGGTTGCTACCAGAGGAAGCAGGAGCAAGGTCTTCACCACTCCTTTTCCCTTGAACGTACGATTGAGGGCCAGCGCAAGAACAGTACCCAGCACCATCTCCACTATGACCGATCCAAACGTAAAGTAGAAAGTCCTTCCCAAGGCTTCAAGGAACCGAGGTTCAGAAAGCACCTGCAGATAACTCTTCATACCAACAACGGAAAGCGGTCTCCCGCTGGTAAGAGACCAGTCGGTGAAGCTGAGAAAGAAGGTATATCCCACAGGAAAAACCATCAGGACCACCACGAAGATTACCGCTGGCAGAGGGAAGAGATAGCGGAGGTTTTTTTCAAAAAAGCCTTGTCGGATCATCTGTAAGCTCCTTGTCGCGCAACAGGCCGACCGAACAGATCGGTCGGCCATTCGCTACGATAATAGGGTCTAGAGGCCGTACTCACCGTCGGTCTTCAGCAATGCATCAACCGCATCAGCCTTCTCCTGTGCAAGAGCGGCGAGCTTGGTTGAAGTACCCTTGGTGTTGATCGACTCGATGATGACTTCACCGATAAGATCGCGTGCCTGGCCAACAGAGCTCATGAACGGGCGGTCATACGGATAGCCGTTCTTTGCAGCATGGGCCTGGGTCTCCACCAGTCCGGGGTTCATGACCTTCCTGACTTCAGCATTCGCCCATGCGCTGTCGCGGGCCATGGTGATGTTGCTGAGCATACCTTCAACTGCAAGCTCCTTGCTGGTTGCCCAGTCGAGGAACTGCTGTGCGGCACTCTTGTTCTTGGAAGCGGAGGACATGGCCATGCCCCAAGATACTACGATGAACGGACTGTCGCCCTTCGGGCCCTTGGGAAGCT
Source organism: Spirochaetales bacterium (assembly GCA_012519125.1). Classification (GTDB taxonomy): domain Bacteria; phylum Spirochaetota; class Spirochaetia; order Sphaerochaetales; family Sphaerochaetaceae; genus Sphaerochaeta. The sequence goes on along the minus strand of JAAYQY010000400.1, from coordinate 8,021 downwards.
GTGCAACACCAATGTCGGCTGCAGGGATCGAAGTCTTGGAAGGATCGACGATCTGGCCGTAGAAGACAGAAGCATCGGTCCACATGGCAACCTTGCCAGCCTGGAAGACGGGCATGACATTTTCCCAAGACATGCTGGTGACGCCCTGCGGTCCATAATTGCCCAACAGCCTGCCATAGAAGCGGGTAGCTTCCAGAGCTTCAGGACTATCGAACACGGCCTTGCCGTTCTCAAGATACCTTCCACCATAGTTATAGACATAGCTCGAAAGCTGGGTTACTGCTGCAGCACCCTTGCCGCGACTGGCGAACCCTGCAACTCCATCCTTGTTGAGAGCCTTGGCAGCTGCTTCAAGCTCAGCAAATGTGGTGGGAACTGAAAGACCTGCCTTCTGGAGGAGGTCCTTGCGATAGTAGAGCACCTGCCACTCGGTTACGAGCGGTACGATGTAGGCAACATTGTTCTTCCTGCCGATATCCACCGAGTTGGAGGGATAGTCGGAGAAGTCGTACTTATCCAAGCCTTCGTACCAACCGTTCTTGATGAACATGAGACCTTCCTGCAAGGGGCGGGTCATGAATACATCGACGGTGGAACTCTTGGTGGCGAATTCGGTGGTCAGCTTGTTGGTCAGCTGGCTCTCCTGCAGACTCTCATAGTTCACCTTGATCCCGGTCTTTGCCTCAAACTCGGGAATCTTGGTCTTCAAGAGCTCGCCATAGGGGTGGTTGGCCAGCAGGACACGGATCTCCTGCTTCGGAGCCGCTTCAGCAGTCCCCTGTGCAAACATCGGCAGTGCGAGACTGACGAGCACAAGCATGACAACGAGCACATTTCTCTTTTTCATACGTTTCTCCTTTTGTGATGGTTATGATGACAACCTTTTTCATAGTATACCCGGTTTTTTTGAGTTGTATAGTAAAAATGAATATTAGTTTTAATTGCCTGAATATTTTTTTCATACTATACTAAGACAAAGGGGTCCCTCATGCATGAAGTCAGCGCCATCTATGCAATACGAAGCAAGTACAGCACCCTTAGTGCAAAAGAGAAGAAGATTGCCGACTTCATTCTGGAGCATCCCAAGGAGTCGGTGAACCCCAGCATCGAGGAGTTGGCTGATCGAATCGGCATCAGCGAGTCTACGATGGTTCGTTTCGCACGCAAAATCGGATACAGCGGGTACCAGCGGTTTCGCATCGCCTTGGCAAGGGAGACCATCCCCTCAAGCGAACAACTCTTTGAAAGTGAAGTGACCGAAGGAGAAGATCCGGTGGATCTGGTTTTCCGCAATACCCGGAAAACCCTCGAGGAGACCTACTCCAAGCTCGACCGAAAAGCGGTACGCGAAGCAGCGAGCCTGCTCGCAGGGTGCAGAGCCCTCTTTCTGATGGGTCTCGGCGGCTCAAATATCGTGGCTCAAGACGTCTACCACAAGCTGATCAGAACCGGCATGAACTGCCAGTATGCCTCGGATTTTCACTTGCAGCTCATGCTTGCCAGCCAAGCTACCCCAGAGGACACCGCCCTGATCATCAGCCACACAGGGTCGGGACATGACACTCTGGCACTTGCAGAGGAGCTACGCAACAATGGGTGCAAACTCATCATCCTGACCAGCAACACCCGCTCCCCTCTTGCAAAGATGGGAGATTTGGTTCTCGCAGTCAGCACCGGCTCATCACCGGTGGTTGCAGAATCATTCTCAGCCCGCATCACCAGCTTGGTGCTCATCGATGTCCTGTATGTGGAAATCTTGGAGATCATGCAGGAGAAGGGCGTGGACAACTTGAACAAAATGCGAAATATCATCGCCAAGCGTCGTATATAAGATAAGTAGGAGTAACGCTATGAAAGCAACAATCGGCCTGATCGGCCTCGCAGTAATGGGAGAAAACCTGGTGCTCAACCTTGAGAGCAAGGGATTCAGTGTGGCGGTGTACAACCGCAGTACCGAGAAGGTGGACGCCTTTGTCAACGGAAGGGCAAAGGGTAAGCAGATTGTCGGCACCCACAGCCTGAAGGAGCTGGTCGACACGCTTCAGAGCCCACGCAAGGTGATGATGATGGTCAAGGCAGGCAGTGCCGTTGATGATACCATCGAAGCCCTGCTCCCTCTTTTGGACAAGGGAGACATCATCATCGATGGAGGCAACTCCAACTACGAGGACAGCGAGCGCCGGGTGGCTTATGTGGAAAGCAAGGGCCTTCTGTACATCGGAACCGGTGTCAGCGGCGGCGAAGAGGGAGCCCTGAAGGGGCCCTCGATCATGCCCGGTGGTTCGGAAGCAGCTTGGGAGCAGGTAAAACCCCTGCTTCAGGGAATCTCCGCCCATGTGGATGGCGTTCCCTGTTGCGACTGGATCGGCAAGGGCGGTGCCGGGCACTTTGTAAAGATGGTGCACAACGGCATCGAGTACGGGGACATGCAGCTCATCGGGGAGGTATACGACCTGATGCGGCGCTTGGCTGGCCTCGGCAACGAGGAGATGCACCAGGTGTTTGCCCAGTGGAATGAAGGAGATTTGGACTCCTATCTCATCGAAATCACCAAGGATATCCTCGCCTACAAGGAAGAGGATGGATCGTACTTGCTGGACAATATCCTCGACACCGCAGGCCAGAAAGGAACCGGCAAGTGGACAGGCATCAGCGCCCTCCACGCAGGGGTGCCCCTCACCCTGATCGTAGAGTCGGTTTTTGCCCGCAGCGTTTCCAGCCAGAAACAGGAGCGCGTTGAGGCCAGCAAAGTCTTCCCGCCCCAGACTATCAAGCCGCTTGCGGACCCCAAGGCGTTTGTACAAGCGCTTGGGTCTGCACTCTATGTTGCGAAGATCATCAGCTATGCACAGGGCTTCTCACTCATCAAGACCGTAGGAGAGAGCAACGGTTGGGACCTCAACCTTGCTTCCATTGCGCTGCTTTGGAGAGGAGGGTGTATCATCCGCTCTGCATTCCTGGATAAGATCAGCCAAGCATTCCTGGCGAACGGGGAGTTGAAAAACCTTATTCTCGACCCCTATTTTGCCAAGATACTGCAGACCAACCACCAGAGCCTACGCGAAGTGGTAGCCCAGGCAGCACTCAACGGTATCCCCACTCCGTCTCTCAGCGCAGCTCTCTCATGGTTCGACAGCTATCGTACCGAAAACCTTCCAGCCAACCTGCTGCAAGCTCAGCGTGACTACTTTGGCGCCCACACCTATGAACGGGTGGACCGAAACCGCGGTGAGTTCTTCCACACCAACTGGACCGGACGGGGCGGCGATACCGCTTCCACCACCTACAGTATTTAAGGAGTCAACATGTCCAACCTTTCTGTCATGAACAAAGCTGATGCCAAGCTCGACTTTCTCTCCCTCGGAGCCCTTGTTGTCCGTCTCGACCCAGGCATCATTCCCTTTGAGTATGCCCATTCGCTTGATCTGCATGTCAGCGGGGGTGAGTTCAATGTTTCTGCAAACCTGAGCAGGGCCTTCGGCCAGAGAACGGCGGTTGCGAGTGCGATGGTCGACTACCCGATCGGAGCAAAGATTGAGTCTGAAGTCCGCAGGATGGGGGTAGAAGCCTTCTACAAGCGGTTTGCCCACGATGGGGTGAGGGGCCCGAACATGGCCCACGTATACAGTGACCGTGGACAAGGGCTCAGAGCCCCGGTGGTCTTCTACAACCGCAGCAACGAAGCGGCAGCCCTGTTGGACGAAGCAAGTTTCGACTGGGATGCCATTTTTGACGGTGGGGTTCGTTGGTTCCACAGCGGTGGCATCTTCAGCGCCCTTTCCCCCTCCATCCCTTCTCTGATCATCAAGGCGATGAAGAAGGCAAAGAGCCAAGGGGCCGTCATCTCCTTCGACCTCAACTACCGTGAGAAGCTCTGGAAGTCGATCGCAGCGTCCTCAACCAATCCCCAGGAAGAAGCCCAACGGGTGCTCTCCTCCATCGTCGAACACGTCGATGTCTTGATCGGCAACGAGGAGGATTTGCAGATGGGACTGGGGCTCAAGGGTCCTGAGGTGCATAAGGCCGATAAGCTCGACCCCTCCTCCTTCTATGCAATGATGGAGACAGTCTCAAAACGCTTCCCCTCCATCAAAGCAGTGGCAACCACGATGCGTGAAGTCAAGTCGACCAACCGGCATCGCTGGAGTGCTGTCCTCTATCTCAATGGCAAGGGTTATCAGGCACCCACCTGTGACTTGGACATCTACGACCGGGTTGGCGGTGGTGTCGGGTTTGCCAGTGGACTGATCTATGGCTTGCTTGACGGAAGAAGTCCTGAAGAGGCCCTTCGTCTGGGCTGGGCACACGGAGCCCTGCTTACCAGCTATCCCGGAGATACCACCATGGCCACCCTGGCCCAGGTGGAAGCACTTGCCCAAGGCGGCAGTGCGCGCATTCAGAGGTAATATATGAAAGCATTGGTACTGACCGAATATAAGAAACTCGAACTGCAGGATGTTCCCAAACCTGTCATTGCCTCCCCAACCCAGGTGTTGGTCCGCATCAAGGCTGCCTCCATCTGTGGCAGCGATGTGCACGGTTTCGACGGCTCCACCGGCAGACGCAGGCCACCGATCATCATGGGCCATGAGGGAAGCGGCATCATTGAGGAAGTGGGATCGATGGTGACACATTTCAAGGTAGGCGACCGGGTGACCTTCGACTCCACCATCTACTGCGGCAGCTGCAGCTACTGCAGGGAGGGGCTGTTCAACCTGTGCGACAACAGACGCGTCCTGGGTGTGAGCTGCGAAGAGTACCGTCAGGATGGCATCTTTGCCGAGTACGCACTCATTGAGGAGCGGGTGCTCTTCCGCCTTCCCGACGATTTGGATTTTGTACAGGCTGCAATGGCAGAGCCTGCCGGGGTGGCAGCCCATGCCATCTCGCTCGCCTCCCCCAAGCTGGGTGAGGATGTGGCGGTGGTGGGATCGGGCTTGATCGGGCTTCTGCTGATCAAGCTGCTCAGGACGAGAACCAGCGGTAAGATCATAGCCATTGAGATGGATGAGAGCAGAAGAAAGACTGCTCTCGCATCAGGTGCCGACCTTGCCTTCGACCCGACAGACCCCCTTCTCAAGGAAAAAGTAAGTCAGGCAACCCACTCCCAGATGCTTGGGCTTGTCTATGAAGCGGTAGGCGCAACCGATCCAATCAATACGGCAATCAGCCTGGTCCGCAAGGGTGGCACGGTGGTGTTGGTGGGCAATATCCGCCCAACCATCGAACTTCCGCTGCAGAGTGTGGTTACCCGACAGATCAAAGTCCAGGGCTCGTGTGCCATCAACGGAGAATATCCGACTGTTCTGAGAATGATGGCTGACAAGCACCTGGTGGTAAGCGACCTTATCAGTAAGGTAGCGAGCCTTGAAGAGGGAGAGCTGTGGTTCAAGAAACTCTACAACCGGGAAGACAACCTTTTGAAAGTTGTCCTGGTCCCGTAATAAAGAAGAAGAAGGAAAACATGGTACGATATGCATTGATGGGGTATGGGAAAGTTTCTCAGCTCCACGCAAAAGCCCTGAAGGACGCCAAGGACAGCACCTTGGTCGCAGTCTGGGGCAGAGACAAAGAGAAAGCAAAAACGTTTGCCGAGCAGTGGGACATCCTCCCCTTCACCGATGTGCAAGAGATGATTGAACAAGCAAACGTGGATGCGGTGATCATCACCACCCCCCACCCGCTGCACAAGGAGCATGCCATCCTTGCCTTCAAGGCAGGAGCCCACGTTCTGGTGGAGAAGCCGATGGCGCTCACCGTCGAAGAGTGCGATGCCATGATCGAAACGGCAAAACAAGAGAAGAAACACCTTGCCGTGATCAGCCAGCGGCGTTGGTACCCTGCCTGCAGGAGAATCCGTGACGCCATCGATTCGGGCAAATTGGGAACGCCGATGATCGGACAGGTAACCATGCTTGGCTGGCGCGATGAGGAGTACTACAAGAGTGACCCTTGGCGAGGCAGTTGGGATAAGGAAGGTGGTGGTGTGCTGATAAACCAGGCTCCCCACCAACTCGACCTGCTCCACTGGTTCCTGGGAGAAGTGAAAGAGGTGTATGCCCAGTGGGACAACGTCAACCACCCCTACATTGAGGTGGAGGATACTGCGGTTGCAACAATCAGGTTTGCAAGCGGGGCTGTTGCTTCGATTCTTGTCTCCAACTCCCAGAAGCCTGGTATCTACGCCAAGGTCCACGTACATGGCTCTTCTGCCTGTTCGACCGGAGTGCAGACCGACGGAGGGGCGATGTTCATCGCAGGAAGAAGCGGTATCGCAGAACCGCCGGTGAACGACCTGTGGACCATCGCCGGGGAAGAGCAGAACCTCAACCGATGGAAAGAGGAAGATACCGCCTTCTTCTCAACCATCGATGCAACCTCCTACTTCTTCAAGCTCCAGCAGGAAGATTTCACCCAAGCGATTCTCACAGGCAAGAAGCCCACCTCCTCAGGAGAGGAAGGCAGGGAGACGGTCAAGCTCATCGAGGGCATGTACCGCAGCCAGCGAGAGGGCAAGCCGATCCGTTACTAGGACAGAAAGAAACCTCCTTGATCAATGCAGGGAGGTTTTTTCTTCAGTCAATCCTCCCATACCAACTCATAGCTGGTGCTTCTGCCGCCACGTTCAGATTTTTTGAGGACCCCTTTGCTGATCAAATCCTTGATGTCCCGCATGGCGGTATCATGGCTGCAATGCATGAGCTTGGCCCATTTTTGGGTGGTAAGAATTCCATAGAAATCGTTGGTTCAACGCCCTAACATGTCACTTTGGCGCTCATTGAATGAAAAGCGACCAAACAGCTGTTTGACCTGTAGTGTTTTCAAGCTGGTCTCAATCACTCGCTGCTGAGCTTCATGTATTTGTCCGAGATACCAACGTATCCAATCTGTACAGTCCAGACTCCCTGTTTGTGCTTGATGCAGCTGTTCATAATACTCTTTCTGGTGTTTTTTCAGCTGGGTGGCAAGGCTATAGAGAATAACAGTACTGGTGGCTTGCTGGTTGAGTACAAAGTCACCAATCGTTCTGGCCAATCTTCCATTCCCATCCTCGAATGGATGGATGGTGAGAAACCACAGATGAGCTAGTGCGCTCCGTATCGGATTGGGAACAGCACTTGGCGTATTTACCCATGAGAAAAATTCATTCATCTGTTGGGGTACCTGCTGAGCAGGTGGTGCTTCAAACAGGATTTCCTGATTCTTATATGAACCGGAAACCACTGCAATGCTTTCAGTCCTATAGCTTCCTGCATTGATATGCCAAGGACCATTCACCTTGTTAGGAAACAAAGTTCTGTGCCATGAAAACAGCCGTTCCTGCGTAAGTGGTACTTGACCATGTCCCAAAGCATCCAGCAACGTCTCAACCACGCCTTCGATATGAGGACCAGAGAGATGCATGGAAGCATTGGGAACCTGAAGCCTGCGACAGAGAAATGAATAGAGCTTTCGTTGCTCGAGGACCTCTCCCTCAATTTCATGCGAATGATAGATTTCATCGGAAAGGATTTGGGCCTCCATTTCCTTTCTTTCCACTATGCCCAATTGGGAAAGCAATGCTTCCACTTTTCCTTGAGCATGAGATACTTCACTGATGACTGTGAGCAAGGAAGGAGCATCATAGGTGAATCGAGGCCAATCAGGTAGTTGCCAAATGTAGTTGCTCATAGTGGCATGATACGCTGTCTGCGTAGAATAGACAACCTATTCTACGCATCATTACGACAAATTATGCGTAGAATATATATCTTATTCTACGCAACCAAGAAAATCAGCGCACCAATTCCGCCAACTGTTCCCCAATGGTTACGATATCCAAACCCTTGGTGAACTGCAGGCAGGTGCCGGAAGGACGGCGTACCTTCTCCACCCAATGAGGAGGAATGGAAGAAAGGCCGTACTTGGCTCCCAGGATTGCCCCAGCAACTGCACCGATAGTATCGGCATCACGGGCAAAGTTCCCTGCCAATACCAAAGAGGAACGGAAGTCACTGTTGCTGAGCCTCAGGCAAGCGAAT
>JAAYQY010000399.1 GCA_012519125.1 Spirochaetales bacterium | reverse complement strand
TCAAGCTGACAGAAGATCTCAAGTTCGCCCAGCTCGGTCACGAGTTGCTCGATCAGAAACGCTCGATACTTGTTGTAGAACTTTTGACCCTTGTGGACCAAGCTGTCGATTATGAGGGGAGGGTGGTCAAAGCCCTCGATGAAGCACAGAACTCACTCAGCGATGCCATCATGCAGATGGGTCGGCTCAGAGTGGGAAATCTTGCTGGAGCCGTGAATATTGAGTATTCCATCACCCTTGGTTCACGGCGAGTCATGGGAGTCTCGGTCCCGAAGGTGGAAACCTCATTCACAGACAACAGTCCCTACTTCAGCGGGGAGGACACTTCCATTCTCAGCGAGCTCTCCATCGAACGGTATCGCACTACGCTTCAGCTGATGGGACGGCTTGCTGAGCTCAAGGTTTCCATCATGCGCCTTGCCAAGGAGGTCAAGAAGACCATACGCAAGGTGAATGCACTGGAAAAGATTGTAATTCCCGAGAATAAGGAGACCATCGCCTGGATGCGTGGTCGCATTGAGGAGCAGGAGCGAGAGAATTTCATACTTCTCAAGGTCGTGAAAGACCGGATGGAACAGGCCAAGGCACAGGTACAGGCTTTGACCTCATCTTCTGGAGATGATACAGTATCAAGTGGAGGCTTGCATGGGAGTTCCGTTTAAACAGATAGTGGTGTATCTGGATGGCTCTGAGAGTTCAATGACTGCCATTATGTATGGCATCAAGCTGGCCAAGGAACACGATGCCACTCTGACTGCTGCCTATGTGGTGAACACCCGAGCTTTGAGTGAATTGGTGAAAGCGGGTATTTTTGTTGCCATCGAGCGGGATGAGTACCAGCGAGACCTGCAACAGGATGCCGATAGGTACTTGCGTCACGCTTCCCGGCTGGCTACCCAAAAAGAAGTGGAGATTGAGACGGTCAAGCTTGAGGGCACGGTGCATGTAGTGGTGAAAGAGTTGCTCAAAAGCCGGAAGGCTGACCTGCTGGTGCTTGGCGGCATCACCGATATCCGCAGCCGTCGGGAGGAGCTCGCCAGCGAGACTGATAGGATGATGCGTACGTCCCCATGCCCGGTGTTGGTGGTGAGGGATGATGACGATATCTGGCTTGAGTTTGAAGCGTAAGGAGCTTGGCATGAATGTACTGGATGTATTGGACAGAAACCTGGTCAAGGTGCCACTGATGCATACTGACAAGAGAGGGGTAATCACCGAGCTTGTAGAGTGTGTGGCAAAAGCCAAGGGGTATTCAACACAGCAGTTTGAACAGATCTTGGATGCGGTTCTCGATCGTGAGAGCCTCGGATCTACCGGAATTGGGAACGGCATTGCCATCCCTCACGCCAAAACCGATGTGGTGAGTCATGTCACCATGGTCGTGGGGATCAGCCGTTTCCCTGTGGATTTTGACTCTCCTGACAACCAGAAGAGCAGAATTTTCTTCTTGGTGCTTGCTCCGCAGAAGAAAGCTTCCGCCCATGTGGAGTTGCTCGCATCCATTGCGCGCAGTTGCACCAGCCAAGTGTTTCGCAGAATGCTTGAGCAGGCTCGGGACAGCGAGGAAGTCGTTCGGCTGTTCATGGAATAGTTTGATACAAACAGAGACGTATTTGGAGGCACTCCCGTTGCGGGAGTGCTCTTTTTCGCTCTGGACATTTTGTTTTTTCCATCCTATGGTGGATGCATCATATGGTTGGTGAGGTGTGTGCTCCATGAGCGAAATCATCGCATTTTCTTCGCCTGAACGGCTTCTTATAAATCTTTGCCAGACAATGTTGGAATCCAGCCAGCCTGCTTTGGCAGGCTTGCTCTCCACCAAGGTACAGGATCTCGAACTGCTTGCGTCCATTGTGGGACGTTCTTCTTCGTTGACCAGCGACCTTGGGCTTTCCAAAGAAGTCCGAAGCTTGGGAACCCTGGCTCAGAAGCTCATCAACCAAGGGATCGAGGAAGTGGTGAATCTTCCGACGAAGGCTTCATTGGGCAGGTCCTTTACCGTATCAAAACTTCACCTGTTTGGGTTCTTGCTCAAAATTCCCTCGCTGCAAGAGCATGCACCATCACTGCTGGAACGTTACCATGCAATTCTCTTTTCGCTCATGGCAGAGGACCTCTACATCTCCATCATTGCAGAAAGCAATGGGGAAGAGCACTGGGCTGAGCAAGCGACGAAGGAGTTGTTGTACATGTGGGAAGAGCGGGGCAGCGCCCAATCAGATTTGTTTGCACCTGCCCTGCAACAGTTGTGGGAGGTCCGTCACTCAGTGGTTCCGGTACTCGGGACACTGATGGGCACTGTTGAACTACTTCAACTCTCCTTTCGCCTGCCTCCCAGTTGGACCGAGTTCCTCTCCCTGAGAGGCAGCGATATCCAGGTGGTTCACGCGCTCAATGAGTTTCTCTTCTCCCTGAGTTTCGAACAACTGAAGAGCCTTCAGAGAGTCATGGTTGAGAAACAGTTGAAGACGGTCAGCAGAGATGATGCAAAACGCCTGCTCAATCTACGTCCAAGCCAGTTGCTCGAAGGGGGCGATGAGAGGGAGC
>JAAYQY010000398.1 GCA_012519125.1 Spirochaetales bacterium | reverse complement strand
GAGGGCAAGAAGATAGTCAGTGGTGGAACAACGGCCCAGATTGTCAGCCGTCTGCTGGCCAAGCCGCTGAAAGTCGATATGAGTTGTTGGTCGCCCCAGGTTCCTCCCTGCTCAATCATGGAAGGGATCGATCTGGTGACCGAAGGGATGCTCACCTTAAGCAAGGTTGCCATTGCCTTGGAACAGAAGAAACCGGTACGTTCGCTGCCCAACGATGCAGTAAGAAAGTTCATCCAGGTGATGCAGGAGAGCGACCAGGTACACTTCATCGTAGGAACGAAAATCAATGAGGCTCACCAAGATCCGAATATACCGGTGGAGATTGGGATACGCAGAACCCTGATAGGCAGGTTGCGTAGGGCCTTGGAAGACAATTATCTGAAAGAGACGTCACAGGAATATATCTGACGGAAGGAGAATGGGATGGGAAAGAAAGAGCGCGTGTCAGTCAAAATTTGTGTGGGAACCGCCTGCTTTGTGCAAGGTGGTGCCGATCTACTGCTGTACAATGAGTTCCTTGATCCGGTGGTCTTGGGTGGCTGTGATATTGAAGGGGTTTCATGCCTCGGTGGATGCAAGGATCCCAACGCCAAAGACCGTCCTCCCTATGTCCAGATTGGAGGTGTCATCCATGGGGACATGACCCAGGAGAAGCTGTGCAAGTTGCTTGCGGAGGCTGTCCATGCTTGAGTTGAACAACCAGTATACGGTGATGAAGCGACAAGTCCATGCAGAGGTGCTCAAGGCATTCTTTGCAGGGACGCTGGAGCAGGAGGTGGATGCCCTTCCCATCAAGATCATCCCCAAGGCAAGGATTGCCAACAGGTGTTGCATCTACAAGGAGCGGGCCATGGTCCGCTACCGCATCATGGCTCTGATGGGCATCAATATTGAGACAGAGGATGATGAGCTGAAGAGCCTCTCCTCCTACGTTAGCGAGGTCATGGAGAAGGACAAACATGTCGCTCCCATCCTGACAACCATCAGTACCGCTTGTTCCTCCTGTCCTCCGGACCGTTACCTGATCAGCGAGGCCTGTCGCGGTTGTTTTGCCCGGCCTTGCTTGGCAAACTGCCCGAAAGACTGCATCACCTTCTCCAATGGCCAGGCTCACATCGATGATGCTCGCTGTATTCGCTGCGGCAAGTGCAAGGAAGTCTGCCCTTTCCATGCCGTGGTGCATATTCCTGTACCGTGTGAAGAGGCGTGCCCGGTCAATGCGGTGAAGAAGAACGAGGAAGGCTTTGTCGAGATTGACTATCAGAAGTGCATCAGCTGTGGTCGTTGTGCCATGAGCTGCCCCTTTGGTGCCATCGTTGAGCGTTCGGGTGTCATGCCGGTGGTCAAGATGCTCAAGGCAGAGGAGCACGTTACTGCTCTCATAGCCCCTGCCATCGAAGGCCAATTCCCCGGAACCCTTGCCCAGATCAAGCAAGCGTTGCTGGCAACCGGGTTCTCTTCGGTCATGGAAGTCTCCCAAGGTGCTGAGACAACCAGCCTCCATGAAGCCCATGAGCTGAACGAGCGCAAGTCTGAAGGGAAGGGGTACATGACCACAAGCTGCTGTCCTGCCTATATGGAGCTGGTGGACAAGCATCTTCCTTTCCTTGGTGAGCGCCGTTCATCGGCCCTCTCCCCGATGGGATATGCTGCCGAGGAAGCAAAGAAGGCGAATCCCCAGACCAAGACGGTCTTCATCGGACCCTGCCTTGCCAAGAGGGTGGAGGCGGTGAAGCTGAAAACCATCGATGGGGTGTTGACCTTCAGTGAGCTGGCAAGCCTCTTCATTGCAAAGGGCGTGGACGTCCGCGAGATGGAGAAGGCTGACCTTGGCAAGACCGACTCCTTCGAGGACTGTCGTGAGTTTGCCCTCAGCGGGGGGGTTGCATCGTGCGTGCTCAGCCGGTATGCAAAAGCCGATGAGGTGTCTGTGCTTCCGATCAACGGTATCGACAAGAAGATGTTCCGCACCATGAAGATCTGGGACAAGCGCCAGCCTGAGGCTGACCTGATTGAGGTCATGTGTTGTGAAGGGGGTTGCATCAACGGTCCCGGCGTGGTAGTAAAACCCTCGGTAGCCTTGAAGCTGCGAGGAGGCAACAAGGCTGCCGCTCCAGTCAAGGCGATGCGCTCCATTGTGGGAGCAAGGGAGTAGGAAGGATGCACGATTTGGGAAGCGGTTCGGTTCTTGCACAGCTCGAGGCTCTGGTTGATGGATGGGATGGCAGCATCGAGAGAAGATACTGTCATCTCGCCAACGCAGCAGCCTTCTTGTATGAGCAGATGGCTGATATCATCTGGCTGGGATTCTATCTGACATTTGGTTCAGAAGGCACATTGATGCTCGGGCCCTTCCAAGGAAAGCTTGCCTGTACCGATATCCAGTTCGGACGGGGTGTCTGCGGCAAAGCAGCACAGGAAGGGAAGAGCGTTCGTGTCGCAGATGTTCACACCTTTGTCGACCACATTGCATGTGACAGTGCAAGCAACAGTGAATTGGTGGTGCCACTCTTCGACTCGAACCACCAGGTGGTAGGGGTTCTGGATGTGGATAGTTCCAGTTTCAGCCGGTTTTCGGAAGATGACCAACAGTTGCTTGAAGGAGCTGCAAAGATTCTGTCACGAGCATTGTGGACTTGACTAATCGAACAATTGTGCGCATGCTACAGGCTAAGGCGTTGAGAAAGACGAGTAGGCGGAAGCGAAGCCACAGAGAGGATTCCCGAGGTTGAGAGGAGTCTGGCAGGCGCCCGATGAAAACCCCTTTTGAGCCGCATACCGAACGGGCAACCCAGTAGACTATGCCGCACACCTGGCGATACAGGTATAATGAGCGTCTTTTCCGGTGTTTTAGAGCTGGGAGAGGAAGCAAGGTGGAACCGCGGAACATGAGAGCTCTCATGTCTTCGTCCTTGCCGGATACGGAACATGCCGTACCGGAGAGGGAAGGCATGAGGGCTTTTTTGGTATATGCATCCTGATGGATGAGGAGGAGATAGTATGGCAAAGGAAGAAGCGGGAGAGAGACTCTCCAGGATCAGACACTCGATGGCGCACGTCATGGCCGAGGCAGTGCTGCAGATGTTCCCCACTGCCCAGATAGCGATCGGACCTGCGATCGAGAATGGTTTTTACTACGATTTTGAACTGCCCAGACAGTTGGTGACCGAAGACTTGGAAGAGATCAGTGAGCGCATGAGAGCCATCATCAGCGAGGGCAAGCCGTTTGAACGGACGGTGGTCAGCCGCGCTGAAGCACAAGAAAAATTCACCGGTCAGGTCTATAAGCAGGAGCTGCTCCAGGCGATTCCCGAGGATGAGGAAGTTTCACTCTACAACCAGGGTGGTTTTACCGACCTGTGCCGCGGTCCCCACGTCGAAACAACCAAGGAGCTGAAGGGTGATGCTTTCAAGCTCATGAGCATTGCCGGTGCGTACTGGAGAGGCAAGGAGACCAATCCCATGCTTACCCGCATCTACGGGACCGCTTGGCCGAATGCCAAGGAACTCAGGCTCTATTTGCAGCACCTTGAGGATGTGGAGAAGCGAGACCACCGCAAATTGGGCAAGGATCTCGATCTGTTTAGTCTTCACGAGGAGGCCGGTCCCGGTCTGGTCTACTGGCATCCGATGGGTGCAAGGATCCGTCAGGCCATCGAGACCTTCTGGAGGAGCGAGCACTACGCAAACGGCTACGAGATGGTCTATACCCCCCATATCGGGCGCTCGTGGCTCTGGGAGACCAGTGGTCACCTGGGCTTCTACAAGGAAGGCATGTACCCTCCGATGGAGATGGACAAGAGCGACTACTATGTAAAGCCGATGAACTGCCCGTTCCATATCATGATCTATAAGAACAGCAAGCACTCCTATCGCGACCTTCCGTTCCGTTGGGCAGAGCTTGGGACGGTCTATCGGTATGAGAAGGCTGGTGCCATGCACGGTTTGATGAGGGTACGTGGGTTTACCCAGGATGATGCACACCTGTTTGTCACTCCCGATCAGATGAATGAGGAGATTCTTGAAGTCTTGCGGTTCAGCCTGCATATGCTTCACAGCTTTGGCTTCACCGAGATCAATGCCTATCTATCAACCATGCCTGAGAAGTCGGTGGGCGATCCTGCTCGTTGGGCTGATGCGACCGAAGCTCTTCGCAAGGCAATCGAGGCAGAGGGTCTCTCCTACGAGGTGGATGAGGGCGGTGGAGCGTTCTATGGTCCGAAGATCGACCTGAAGATCAAGGACGCCATCGGCCGTGAGTGGCAGCTCTCGACGGTGCAGTTCGACTTCAATGAGCCGGAACGCTTTGACATGACCTTCGTCGACAAGGACGGAGTGGAGAAGCGCCCCTACATGATCCATCGCGCCCTGCTTGGCTCCATCGAGCGCTTCTTCGGCGTTCTCATCGAGCATTATGCAGGGGCTTTCCCGCCGTGGCTTGCTCCGGAGCAGATCAAGCTCATCCCTGTCGGGGAGAACTTCTTCGACTATGCGAAGCAGCTTGAGATGCGCCTGCGCAAGGAGGGCTTCAGGGTCAGTGCCGACCTCGGCGATGACCGCATGAATGCCAAGATCCGCAATGCCCAGCAGCTGAAGATCCCCTACATGGTGATCATCGGCGAACGAGAAGCGGAGAATGATCAGGTGTCGGTACGCTACCGAAGCGGAAAGCAAGAGAACGGCCTGTCCACCCAAGCATTCATCGATTTGGTGAAGGCAAAAGTGGAGAGCAAGCAGCAGCTATAGGATGAGTAGAGCCGGAGTAATCCGGCTCTCTCTCTTGATGGGGGAATGTATGACCAGAGAAGCAGCATATGCAGCGTTGGAGAGTGTGGATCGGCAGATTGTCCTGCTTGACCATATAGAGGCTACCTTGGCTTGGGATCAGGAGATATCTCTTTCCGAGCAGGGAGTGGAGGAGCGTTCAACCCAGCTCGGTTGGATTGCGCAGCAGCGGCACCACCTTGTCAGTGATCATGCCATGGAAGATCTGCTTGCGCAGCTTGAGGGGTATCAGGGTGAAAATCCTTTCCAGAAGGAACTCATTGCTCATCGAAGACGAGAGTATGAGAAACAGGTGAAACTGCCTTCCGCTCTTGTACGTTCAATTTCTGAACAAGCCTCCAAGGCCCATCAGAGCTGGGTGGAAGCACGCAAAGTAGGATCTTGGTCGCTCTTTTCTTCTGATTTTCTGCCGATGGTTGAGATGGTACGAGAGAAAGCAGACTTACTTCGTAGTGAAGGCCAGTCCCTCTATGATCCCCTGCTGGACCATTTTGAGCGAGGAATGCAGACCGAGGAGGTAGCACGCCTTTTCTCTTCGATCAAAGACCCGCTCAAAGACCTGGTGCACAGGTTGGAGCAGCATCAGGTTGATGATGCCTTTCTCAGGCTGGAGTATCCGATAGCCGCCCAAGAGGCTTTCTCTCGTCAGGTTCTGAGGGATATGGGCTTTGACTTCAGCAGAGGCAGCATGGCTGTATCGGTGCATCCGTTCACCACGACGGTAGGAGGTGATGATATTCGGATCACCACGCGCTACACAGACCCGAGCGTAGCTGACAGTCTTTTCTCCACCATTCACGAGGGAGGCCATGCACTCTACGAGATGGGGGCCACCAGTGGGATGCTCAAGGGAACGAGTCTTGCCAACGGGGCAAGTCTTGGGATGCATGAGTCGCAAAGCAGGCTGTGGGAGAACATCATCGGCAAGAGCCCCGAGTTCTGGGAACACTATTATCCCTTGTTTGCCAGCCATTTTCCTGAGCAAACGGCCCAGGTTGATCTCAAGCAGTTTGTCCAGGCCATCAACAAGGTGCAGCGGAACCCCATCCGCGTGAATGCAGATGAAGTGAACTACACGCTGCACATCATCCTTCGCTTTGAGCTTGAGCGTCAAATTCTTGATGGCACTCTCTGTGTATCTGATATCCCCGATGCCTGGGATGCAAAGCATGCTGAGTTGTTTGGGTATACTCCGAATTCCATTAAGGAAGGTGCGCTTCAGGATGTCCATTGGAGCAGCGGTGATTTTGGGTACTTCCCCACCTATGCCTTGGGTAATCTCTATGGGGCGCAGATCTGGCAGCAGGTGCAGCGTGAACTCGATGTCTCCTCTCTGCTCAAGAGAGGCGAACTTGGGACGATCAGCTCGCTTCTGAGAAAGGCGATATATGAGAAGGGTGCACTGCAAAGCGGGCTGGACACCCTTGTTTCGTATACTTCGAAGGGTCTTGACGCGACGGTGTTCACAAGCTACCTTGAAGACAAATTCAGCCGCTTGTTCGGCTAGGAAGAGGTCCCTATGAATATCCCGAATAAGCTTACGGTTTCGCGCCTCGTCATGGCGCCCCTGTTCTTCATCGCCTTTCATCTCGCATCGTGGTTCGGGCCTCAATTGCAAAGTATCTCTTCGATTCTTACGCTCATGCTCTGGGCTGCAACCGAACTCACCGATTTGCTCGATGGGCAGATTGCACGGAGAAAGAATTTGGTGACTGACTTGGGCAAGGTGATGGATCCCTTTGCTGATACCTTCTCCCGATTGACATACTTTGTCTGTCTCTCCGGCGCCGGCGTTATGCCGCTTTGGACCTTCATCCTGATTATGTGGAGGGAGTTCTCCATCCTCTTCATCCGGATGTTGATGATGGGCAAGGGAAAGCCGGTGGCTGCCAATATCTGGGGAAAGAGCAAGGCTGTGCTCTATGCAGTCAGTGGTGCTTTGGGCATTCTCTATATTGCGCTTGACAATTGGTTTGAGGGTTCTCCTGCTCTTGGAATCG
Source organism: Spirochaetales bacterium (assembly GCA_012519125.1). Classification (GTDB taxonomy): domain Bacteria; phylum Spirochaetota; class Spirochaetia; order Sphaerochaetales; family Sphaerochaetaceae; genus Sphaerochaeta. The sequence continues at coordinate 1,236 of JAAYQY010000398.1, read as the reverse complement.
CATCTCCGGCTCTGACGGTGGTATTCATTCTTGCTGCCCTCAGCTCTGTGATGTCCTTCCTTACCTACATCAAAGCCATCATCCGAGACGGTAGCCTCTCTTCCATGAGCCGGTAGGAACAACACCGTATGCAAGCATTGGAGAATCTGACCCACCAGGAAGCCTCTGCCGTACAGTTTTTGCTCACCGATGTTGATGACACCATCACCACCGAGGGCAAGTTGCGGCCGGTTGCCCTTGAGGCTTTGTACCGTCTCAAGGATGCGGGGATCCGGACCATCTGTGTGACCGGTGGGTCTGCTGGGTGGGGTGATACCTATCTGCGCCAATGGCCGGTGGAAGCGGTGCTCAGCGAGAGCGGGGCTGTTTGCCTGTATCGTGAGGGTGGGGCGATCAAGAAGTATGTCCATCCATCCATCGTGCAGGAAGGATATGCTCAACGCTCTGATGCTTTGATCAAGCGGGTGCTTTCCGAAGTGGCCGGATCAAAGCTTTCCAGCGATCAGTTTGCCCGCATCTACGATATAGCCTTCGACCATGGCAGTGAACCTCCCTACTTGGACAAGGGGCGGATAGAACAGGTAGTGAATCTGTGCAAATCCATGGGAGCAGGGACTGCAGTGAGTTCCATTCACATCAATGCATGGTTCGGCAGTTTCGACAAATTTGAAGGCTCCCGCTCCTTTTTCCAAGATGTGCTGGCTCTTGATGAATCGGCCTTGCTTTCGCGAAGTTGCTATTGTGGCGATGCCCCCAATGACCAAGTGATGTTTTCCCGTTTCCGCCTGAGCTTCGGGGTGGGCAACATCCGCTTCCATGAGAAATCCATGCAATTCCTGCCTCGTTATGCAGCTGCTTCCATCGGTGGTGCTGGGTTTTCCCAGATAGTTGATACGCTATTGGAAAAGCGCTGCTGAGAATTGATGAAAATGTTTGGTAGGAACGCTTGACACTGCGAATGGTCTTTTGTTATGTTATCGGAGCACGCTGAGCGACACCAAGTCGACAGCGGCCGTTTTTTGACAGACATATGAGAGAAGAGAAGAGAAGATAAAACACGAGATGATTGCCTTAATCGGCCGTTGATCGAGTGTATTTGGAAGCCGCAAGGGCTTCCCAGTCAATTACCTTAGAAATGATGAACGGTAGTGATGAAAAGCTACGTTCGTTTGCGAGGAAAGACAGGGCGAACTATTGAAGAAGTAGAGCCCGCGCCCTCGGGTGCGGGATTCCTAT
>JAAYQY010000397.1 GCA_012519125.1 Spirochaetales bacterium | reverse complement strand
CACCCGCCTCAAGCAGATGGTGGAAATCCTGAACACCAGCAAGGCCTGGTCGATGGAAGGCATCGATGTGAAGAAGGTTGAGAAGCTCTCCGAGACTTCCCGCACCACCGACTTTGAGGTGACCGGCAAGGAGTTCCGTGGGGAAGATACGATCAAGATCGGGGAAAAGCTTCCGCTCTTCGATTGCTATGTCGCCCCCTGCCAGGTCGCTTGCCCGATCCATCAGGATGTTCCCGAGTACGTACAGTTGGTCGGCCAGGGTCGCTACGGTGAAGCCCTTGCCCTCATTTATGACAAGAACGCCCTTCCTGCCATTACCGGTCATATCTGTGATCACCAGTGCCAGCTCCATTGCACACGCATGGACTATGAGGGTGCGGTACATATTCGCGATATGAAGCGCATTGCCGTGGAGAACGGGTTTGACGAGTTCAAGAGCATGTGGGAAGGAGCCACCGACAAGACGGACGTGAAAGCAGCGGTCATCGGTGCCGGTCCTGCCGGCCTGAGTGCTGCCTACTTCCTCGCTCGTGCTGGTTTTGACACCGCTGTCTTCGAGCGGGAGGAGAGTGCCGGTGGTGTGGTTCGCCATGTCATCCCCGGTTTCCGCCTGCCTGTTGAAGCAATTGAAAGTGATGTTGAGTTCATCAAAGCCCACGGCGTACAGTTCAACTTTGGTGTTGAGACTGAGAAGATGACTGTTGAAGCACTGCGTAATGCAGGGTACTCCTATATCTTCTACGCCATCGGCAGTGAAGTGGACAATGACATCCCGTTGGTGGGGGACCGCAGCCGGGTACGGCCGTCGCTCTCCTTCCTCGCTTCCTTCCGCAAGGATCCCACCACACTTTCGTTGGGCAAGCATGTGGTGGTTGTCGGTGGTGGGAACACTGCAATGGACAGTGCCCGCGCAGCCCTGCGCATTCCCGGCGTAGAAAAGGTTTCGGTCATCTATCGCAGGACCGAGAACGAGATGCCTGCCGACCATGAGGAGTACGGACTTGCAAAGAAGGAAAACATCGATTTCCTCTTCCTTGCCAATCCTGAGCGCTTCGACGGCAATGTGCTGACCGTACGCAAGATGGCTCTTGGGGAAAAGGATGCCAGCGGCAGAAGAAGACCTGTTGCCACTGACGAAACCTTCACCATCGAGGCTGACACCATGATCACGGCCATTGGCGAGCATGCTGATACCGAAAGACTGACTTGGTATGGAGTGCCGGTGAATGAGAAGGGATGGCCCATCTCCGACGAAGAGACCAAGGAATCGAAGATGGAGAATGTGTATGTCATCGGTGATGTCCAGAGCGGACCCTCCACCGTCGTACGCTGTATCGCCAGTGCCCGAAGTGCAGTGGAAGCTGCCATTGACAAGATTCTTGGTCCTGAAGAGGACGAAGAAGATGGTTGTGGGTGTGGCCATGACCATGACGAGGAGCACGAGTGCACCTGTGAAGATGGTTGCGACTGCGATGAGGATGATGATGAGGAGATGACCGACGAAGAGCGTGTGGAACTGGAAGCGGATGAGAATGAGTTCTTCGCTGAGGTTGCCGAAAAGAAGCGTATGATTCTCTCCTCCAAGAATTTTGGGGACAAGGAGTTTGCCGCAACTGAAGCTGCTCGCTGTCTTGAATGCTCCTACCTGTGCAATAAGTGTGTGGATGTATGCCCGAATCGGGCAAACGTCGCCATTGATGTGCGAAATACCGGGATCTTTGCCGATCCGTTCCAGATTCTCCATCTCGATGCCTACTGCAACGAATGCGGAAACTGTGAAACCTTCTGTCCCTATGATGGAGGTCCGTACCGCAAGAAGTTCACTCTGTTCAGCCTCAAGGAGGACTTTGAGAACTCTGAGAACAGCGGCTTCTTTGCAGAGGGTGAGGATATCCTGATTCGGCTTGACGGCAAGATTCATAATTGCTCGATGGATGCTGATGGAATCCTGACCGGAGATGAGGAAGGAGTCACCGACGAAGTGGCTGCCCTGATCGAAGAAGTGTACACCTCGTACAGCTACCTGCTCGGGTACGTTGAAGCGTAAAGGAGGAAACGTTGGCTACTACTGTTATCAAGAACGTACGGGTAATGCAGACCCAGATGCCATTTTCCGTATTGGAAGATGTCGATATTGTCATCACCGATGATGTGATCAAGGCAGTGGGCAAGGGAGCAGCTGCACAAGTCCAGGCCGATAAGGTGATTGACGGCCGGTTCAAGACAGTGATACCGGGTAACGTTTGTGGACATCACCACTACTACTCTGGGCTTTCCCGGGGCATGCTGATTTCAGCCGGAGCCCAGAATGACTTCATCCAGGTTCTCAAGGAGTGGTGGTGGCGCCTGGATCGTGGTCTTGATGAGGAAGCTTGTTACTACAGCTCACTTATCTGCTCGATCGATGCAATTGCCAGTGGCACCACAACCTGTATCGACCATCATGCCAGTCCTGCCTACATCAAGGGCTCGCTGGACACCATTGCCAAGGGAATGGAAGAGGTGGGCGTTCGTGGTTCCACCTGTTATGAGGTCACCGACCGTAATGGTGGGATGGGCGAAGTTGAGGCAGGTGTGGAGGAGAACCTCCGCTTTGCGATGGCTTCCAAGAGCCGGAAGCTCGTCAAGGGGATGATCGGGGGGCATGCCCCCTTCACCATTCCCGATGAAGGGCTGCGCCTGATGGCCGAGGCAATGAGAGAGAGTGGGGCAGGCATGCACCTGCATGTGGCTGAGGACAAGTATGATGTGGTCCACAGCCATCACAAATACCACCTTGACATCGTCGATCGGCTGGAGAAGTTCGGCCTCTTGACCGACAACTCGCTGTTGGTGCACGGCCTTTGGCTGAACGAGGCAGAGATCGAGAAGATCAATGCCCATGATTGTTTCTTTGCTCACAATGGCAGAAGCAACATGAACAACAACGTCGGGTACTGTCAGAATATCCAGAAGGTGAAGAACCTCATCATCGGGACCGATGGATGCGGTGGCAACATGTTCGAGGAGCTCAAGCTCGCCTTCTTCAAGCACAAGGACCAAGGTGGTTCCTGGTGGCCGAGCGACTATGTCTCAGCCTTGAACCGGGGCAACCAGCTGGTTGAGAAGTACTTCGACGGGAAGTTCGGAAAAGTGGAGGCAGGCTATAAGGCCGACCTCACCATTTGCGACTATCATGCGCCGACTCCGCTCGTATCGGACAATGCCGCCAGCCACTTTGTATGGGGCATGAGCAGCAACTGTGTGGAGAGTGTCATGGTTGATGGCAAGCTGGTGATGGAAAACCACCAGTTCCCGGGCCTTGATGTTGAGCGTATCTACGCCGAGGCAGCCAAGGTTGCCAAGCGTGTATGGGATAAAGTGGACAAAATCGCCCCGTAACTACGGGCGATGACGATGCATATGACCAAACGGTCAAAGGGGAATAGCAAGATGACAATTCAGGAACAGATCAGGGCCAAGGCCGCCGAGTACCGTGATTACACGGCTCTCAATCTCTCGAAAATGGTGCAGACCAAGAGCTACAGCTCCCAGGAAGAAGATGTCTGCCGTCTCATCGTCACCCTCTGCGAAGAGGCCGGATTTGATGAAGTGCGTATTGATGGACTCGGTTCGGTGATCGGTCGCGTAGGAAATGGACCAAAGAAGCTCGCATTCGACGCCCATATCGATACGGTTGAAGTCGGAAACCTCAAGAACTGGGATTTCGACCCGTTCTCCGGAGAGATCAAGGACGGCAAGGTCTTTGGACGCGGAACTTCCGACCAGAAGGGTGGCGCTGCATCCATGATCACCGCCGGCCGCATTCTCAAGGAACTCGGCTATGGTGGTGAGTACACCGTATACTTCACCTTCACCGTCATGGAAGAAGACTGCGACGGCATGTGCTGGAAGTATTTGATCGAAGAAGAGAACTTCCGCCCCGACTTGGTGGTTTCCACCGAACCGACCAGCTGCCGCCTCTATCGTGGCCATCGTGGTCGCATGGAAATTCGTGTCATCCTCAAGGGCATCTCCTGCCACGGTAGTGCTCCCGAGCGCGGCGTCAGTGCCGCCTACAAGGCAGCAAAAGCAGCTCTTGCCATCGAGCAGCTCAACAAGGACCTGCAGCCGGATGAAGAGAAGTTCCTTGGAAAGGGAACCATCACGGTCAGCCAGATGGACGTCAAGGGCCCCAGCCAGTGTGCTGTTGCCGACTATGCCATGCTCTATTGTGACCGCCGCCTGACCTGGGGTGAGGATGCAGATCTGGCAATCAGCCAGGTTCGCGAATACATCTCCAAGGCAACCGGCGACGATCCCGATTCCATCGTGGTCGAGATGCCCAACTACGAGAAGATCGGCTGGACCAAGAAGGAGTACTCACAGGAACTCTACTTCCCCACCTGGAAGATTGATGCCGATCATCCGTTGGTAGAAGCTGGTGTTGCTGGTCATGAGGCCCTGTTTGGCAAGAAGCCGGTAGTCGACAAGTGGACCTTCTCCACCAACCTGGTGGCAACCACCGGCAGGCACAAGATTCCCGCGATCGGGTTCGGCCCTGGCGATGAAGCCCAGGCACACGCACCGAACGAGATCAACCGTGTCGACGACCTGGAGATCTGCGCTGCATTCTACGCCATGCTTCCGTACTCGTTGGAGAAGTAAGCCAACCGGTACAAGGGATTGCACGAATGTGCTACACTACAGCCACAGGGCTATCGCCTTGTGGCTGTTTAAGGCTTCCTCCCCTTTATGTATGGAAATGTATAATGGTGGGGATGTGTGAGATACAGGCTGGGAAAGGGGCTCTTCCCTGTACAACCACACCATGAACGAAGACACTAAGGCAGTGACAGCGAACCCCTTTCGCCTCTGCCTTCCTTGCGGAACAGCCCGCATGCCGTACCCATGTATTGCAGGACAGCTGCTGAGCAGCCTTTTTTTGAAGACCTTTCGCATCCTGCAGAATAAGGAGATAAGAAGGCATGAGTTCCTCACTACTCTTACAGAACATCTACTGCCTCCAACCAACGTTCGATGGACCTCAGTACCATGGTGCCGACCTCTTGATCGTAGGAAACAAGGTTGAAGCCATAGCCCCGAACGGTGGCTTGCAAGCACCCGGCAAGGTCCGCACCATCGATTGCTCACGTCACGTGGTCATCCCCGGTTTGGTGAATACCCACCACCATTTCTATCAGACATTGACACGCAACCATCCAGCTGTCCAGAATGCCAAGCTTTTTGATTGGCTGAAGTTCCTCTACGAGGTATGGAAGTATGTTGATGAGGATGCCGTGTATTACTCTTCCATGCTGGCCATGGGAGAACTCATGAAGACCGGCTGTACCCTTACCACCGACCACCACTACCTCTATCCCCGTTCCTTCAAAGGGGACTTGATGGGTTTGCAATTTGAGGCTGCCGATACCTTGGGGATGCGTTTCAGCCCAACCCGCGGCTCGATGAGCCTGAGCAAGAAGGATGGAGGACTTCCTCCTGATAGCGTTGTTCAAACCGAAGATGAAATTTTGAGCGACAGTGAACGCTGCATCAAGACCTACCATGACAGCGCACCCGACGCCATGCACAAGATAGCACTTGCTCCCTGTTCTCCTTTCAGTGTCACCAAGGAGTTGATGAGAGACACGGCAGCGCTTGCGAGAAAGTATGGAGTACGCCTGCACACCCACCTGTGCGAAACCTATGATGAAGCTGATTTCTGCCAATCCATGTACGGGATGCGCCCGGTGGATCTGATGCAGGAGTGCAATCTCATTGGTGAGGATGTGTGGTATGCACATGGCATCCATTTCAATGATGAGGAACTGAAGGTGCTCAAAGAGACCGGTTCCCACATCGCCCACTGCCCCAGCTCGAACATGCGCCTCGGAAGCGGCATCTGCCGCGTCAAGGAGATGAAGGAGATGGGCATCAACGTTGCACTCGCCGTCGATGGAAGTGCCAGCAATGACAGCTCTGATATGCTCGCTGAAGTGCGGCAAGCCTTGCTCTTGCAGCGTGTCCGGTATGGTGCGGATGCACTGACTGCCAACGAGGCCTTCACCATTGCAACCGAGAACGGTGCAAAACTGCTCAACTTCTCCCAGGTCGGACGACTTGAGAAGGGCTGGGCTGCCGACCTTGCCATCTTTGATGTCTCGACGCTTCCCTATGCAGGGAGCCACAGCGATCCGGTGGCGAGTCTGCTCTTTTGTGGTACCAACCACAATACCGATTATACGATCATCAACGGAAAAGTCGTGGTCGACCATGGACAGTTGGTCGGCTTTGATGAACAGGAGCTTGCCGACAAGGCGAATGCCATCAGCAAGCGCATGCTTGAGAAAGCAGAAAGACAGGAGGCTGTATGATACAGGAATATCTCGTAGCGACCGATACCGAGGATGCGCTGAAACTGAAGCGCAACAAGAATAAGAGTGTGTTCTACGCCGGTGGGACGGAGATCAACCGCCTCCATTCGAACGTTGATGCAAAAGTGGCCATCAGCCT
>JAAYQY010000396.1 GCA_012519125.1 Spirochaetales bacterium | reverse complement strand
CTGGTGGAGGAGAGGATGATGCCCACATCGGCACTGGGGATGTCCAACCCCTCATCCAAGGCTTTGCAGGAGACAAGGATACGGGCCTCCCCACTGCGGTAGCGCTTTAGGGCCAAGGTGCGCTCAGTCTCCCCCAACTCACTGTGGTAGTGAACCACCTCCTTGGGATAGCGGCGCTTGAGCAGTGCATAGAGCTCCTCACTTTGGCTGATCCGTTCGCCGAAGATGATGATCTTGCTCCGTGAATCGAGAAGCTTGACCAGATCGACGGTGCAGGTGATGCGTTGGGGAGCTAGGTTTACCAGGGCACGACGCTGGTGGAAGAGGGCTATGAGCAGTCGCGCTGTTTCGGCAATCGATTCATGCTTACTGGTGCAGAGATTCTGAATTTCCAGGAAGAACTCTGCCCCTTTGAGCTTTTTCAGATAGGGCACCAGGTTGGTCAGGCGGTGGAGGGTGCTGGTTACCTTTGCACAGAGCTCGCCATACAGCTCATCCTGCTCCTGTGTCATCGCCAGCTCCACGTTGTGGATGACCACCTGGTTGATCACCCCATCCCGAATCGCCTCGGTAAACCCGTACGTGTAGAAGAGCGGGCCGAGGGCGGGCACCAGATGGGTGGCAAACCCATGGACTTGGGGAGTAGCGGAGAGGCCGAAGGAGTGAAAGCGCTTCCTGGTCTTTGCATCGAGGGTATCGAGGAAGGAGAATATCTTGCGGTTCTCCGCACTTGCATAGTGATGACACTCATCGGCAATGACCAAGACCGTCTTGCCTGCAGTAAGCAAGGAGTGCAAGGTGGAGGAGAGGGTATACCGGGCGGAGTTCACCACGTAGATCATGACTCGCCTGTTGTGCACCTGATGGTGGTTGCCCTGCACCCAGCCGATATCCTCCCGCTTGATCCCCAGGTCCTGCTGATGGGAGAGTATGCTGGCTTTCCACTGGGTGACGAGGAAGGTCTTGGGGACGATGATCACCAGTTCCACCGGCTTTCCCAGCTTCTCCTGCAGGGCTTTTGCCGCGTACAGGGCTAGGATGGTCTTTCCCGCGCCGGTGACAACCTGCACCACACCCCGGCTTCCGATGGAAAGCCATTCCTTGATGCAAGACTGCTGCCATGAGTAGAGGGAAAATCCCATCGGTAGGTACACTCCTCTTGCCACCCTAGCACACCTTGCTGGTGCTGACAATCCAGGATAATTCTCCTTGTCGGGATTGCACAGGTCTCCTTCATGCCGTATGATTTTCCTGATACGCAGAGAAGGAGCAGTCATGGATTACGAAACGCTGTACAAAGACTATAGTGCCTTGGAAAAGAGCTTGAAGGACAAGCTCAAAACCCTGAACAAACTGCAGAAGAGCATAGCCAAGGAGATGGAAAGCGGTGATGTGCTGCGTGCCCTCTCTGATACAGCTTCCCTTGACCAGGTGAGCGCGGAGACCGAGGCTGTGGTCGATCAGGCCCATACACTGCTCGCAGGTTTTGATGCACATCAGTACCTTGAAAGCGGGTTGTTTGCCCAGCAGCTGCTCGAGATGTGCTCCCTCAAGGGCGTCGATGTCATCGGGACCTTCCCTGTCTTTGAGATGTTCCCCTTCACCGTTCGCATTGATGTGGAGAACCTTGAGGTATACCTCGACCGCAAGAAGGTTTCCTGCCTTCGTCCCGAAGCCTTGGTCGACCTGATCAAGACAGGTCAGGAGAAGCTGTACAAGGCATCGTTCAATGCAACCCAGTTTGCCAATGAGCTGGCAGTGGCATATGACCTCGCCAGCATGAAGCAGGGCAAGGGAAGCAGCAATGACATCTACCTGACCACCCTGTACAAATTCCTTGTTCCGATGAGCCGCTCCCGCAAGGAGTACGACCAGCAGAGCTTTGCCTTCGACATAGCCCGGCTTTTCGATACCGAAGCGGTTGAGATCAAGGGAGGGCGCTCCTATCAGTTCGGGCCAAGCAGGAACAGCAACAAGTGCCTGCGTATCCTGGACCGATCTGGACGCGAGCACTTTTTGGCTACCATCCGGTTCTATTGATGAGGTGAGGCATGGAGACAGAGACGAGAATCAATGCAACAATCGCACAGCTTTCGCAAGGCAAGGTGCCTGAAAGCGAGCAGTTGCTCTCCGAGCTCTCGGTGGGGATCCAATTCCTTACCGATTTCTGGAAAGAGCGCTATCTGGATGAGTTCATCCTTTCCGGGGGCAGCAAGATCAAGTTTCTCACCGGTGGAAAGGGCAGCGGCAAGACCCACTGCCTGCACCTCTTCCAGTCGGTGGCAAAGGATGCCCACTACATCACCGTCAACCTTTCGGCACGGAACCTCTGGCTCCATGATTTCCGCGAGTTCTATCTGCAAATCTTCGACCAGGTGGATATCATGCACCTGCTTGGCTGCTGCAGCGAGCGTATCGTTGAGGCGATGGGCTTTTCCAGCAAGGACATCGAGGAAGG
>JAAYQY010000395.1 GCA_012519125.1 Spirochaetales bacterium | reverse complement strand
GTTCACACATTTTCACCTCAGAATCAGTAAGCGAAGGACATCCGGATAAGGTCTGCGACCAGATATCTGATGCTGTTCTTGACGCTTGTCTCGCCCAAGATCCCCACAGCCGCGTTGCCTGTGAAGTCTTTGCCACCACCGACATGGTTGTGGTAGGCGGAGAAATAACGACAAACGCCTCACTCGATATCGAGCAAATCGTCCGATCTACCGTACAGGATATCGGATACACGGAAGAGGGATGCGGATTCGATTATCGTACGCTGAAGGTCATCAATCTCACCAAAACACAGAGTGCTGACATCTCTCTCGGAGTTACCGCCGATACTTCCCTCTATGGTGAGCAAGGTGCCGGAGACCAGGGCATGATGTTCGGATTCGCTTGCGATGAAACCAAGGAGCTGATGCCGGCTCCGGTAACCTGGGCCCATCAGCTGCTCATGCGTGCCAGTCTGCTGCGCAAGGAGGGGCACGCCTCCTTCCTCCGCCCCGATTCCAAGAGCCAGGTCTCCCTGCTCTATCAGGATGGTAAGCCGGTACACATCGACTCGGTGGTCATCAGTCACCAGCATACCGATGAGGCGGACCGCGATCATTTGGTGGACTACCTGAAGAAAGAGGTCATCGGGCCAACCCTTGCGCCGACCGGTCTGCTTGATGAGAAGACGAAAATCTATATCAACCCAACGGGAAGATTTGTCATCGGGGGTCCTGCCGGTGACACCGGTCTGACCGGGAGAAAGATCATCGTTGACACCTACGGTGGCATGGGCCGCCATGGAGGCGGTGCATTCAGTGGAAAAGACCCCTCAAAGGTGGACCGCAGTGCTGCCTACATGGCCCGATTTGTGGCAAAAAACCTGGTAGCAAACAACTACTGCACCATCTGTGAGGTCCAACTCTCCTATGCCATCGGAGTCCCGTATCCGATTTCCATCTATGTCGATACCTTCGGCACAGGAAAGCTGGATGATTCCAAGTTGGAAGATTTGGTCAGGGAGAAGTTCAACCTCTCCCCGGCCGGTATCATCAGAAGCCTCGGTCTGCTGAAACCCATCTACCGCCAGACTGTCAACTATGGTCACTTTGGAAAAGCCGGACTGCCTTGGGAGGAGATCATCTCCTTAGCATAAGGGCAGGGTGCATCGAACGCAGGATTCCCTCTTCCTCCTCCCCCAGCACAGTGGGGGGAAGGTGGATACGCCCGATATCCTCTTCCCTGTAGCTTGGTGGTACCCGGTACGTATTGATCGTCCAGCTTGCTGATTGCACAAGATTTGTGGCGATCTGCGTGAGATCGGCAAACGTGAGTGTGGGGGCGAGCGTTGTCCGTACTTCCAAGTGAAACTCCTTTCTTGCTTCCTTCCAAGAAGCAAGAAGTGAGAGACTTTCCTGTACGCTCTTCGGATCAGCTCCCTCTCCCCCGATCTCACGATAGCGCTCCCACGGGGCCTTCACATCAAGCGCCACGTAATCAATTCCGCCTTCTTCCAAGAGGGATCTGAGCATTTTGGGTCTGCTCCCATTGGTATCCAGCTTGACCAAATATCCCAAAGCCTTGGCCTGCCTGATAAGCAGGCCAAGATCCTGATTGAGGGTCGGCTCTCCCCCGCTGATAACCACCGCTTGGAGGAATCCTTGCCTGCTTTTCAAAAAGTCCACCACTTCCTGATAGCCCAAAATACCTTTCTTCTTCTCTAAAAGTGTACGATTATGGCAGTAGAAGCAGTCATAGTTGCATCCTTGCAGGAATACAACACAACTCAGCTTTCCCGGATAGTCCAGGAAGGAGTTCGCTTCGATAGCACTGATGTTCATGAAACGTTCACCTGATAGTACACTCGCTGCCGGTGCTCCTCCCGCTTTCCCGGGTGGAAGTCCTGCTTCGGTCTCAGATACCCGACCACCCTTGTCCATACCTCGGTCTTCTGACCACATATCGGGCAGCTTTCCACTTCACCGACAAGGTATCCATGGTCCTTGCACGTTGAGAACGTCGGGGTAAGGGAGAGGTAGGGCAATTTGTACCGGGTGAATGAGGTTCTGATCAGATGTTTTGCTGTCTTCACATCCTCGATGCGCTCGGCAAGATAGAGGTGCAGAACGGTCCCTCCGGTATACTGGCATTGCAGCTCATCCTGCTTTTCCAGTGTTTCAAACAGATCGGTGGTATACCCAACCGGAAGCTGGGAGGAGTTGGTGTAGTAGCTTTCTCTCTCCCCTGCGGTAATGATCTGGGGATACGCCTTCCTGTCCAAATGAGCCAGACGGTAGCTCGCGCCTTCTGCTGGGGTTGCTTCAAGATTGTAGAAATTCCCCGTCTCATCCTGATAGCCTTGGATGAGAGTGCGCATCTGCTTAAGTGTCCGTAAGGCAAACTCCTGCCCCTTTTGGGTAGTAAGGGAGCCTTCCTCACCAAAAAGATTGAGACACGCTTCCTCCATGCCCACCAGACCGATGGTGCTGAAGTGGTTTGCCCAGTACGAACCAAGCCTTTGTTTTACCGGTGCAAGGGAATTTTGGCTGAACGGATACATTCCCCGCTCTGTTTCCCCCTCAATGGTCTTTCGCTTGATTTCAAGGCTTTGTTTGGCAAGCTCACAAAGATGCGACAATTCATTGGCAAAAGTCTGTTCATCCTTGCTCTCATACGCCAGGCGCGGAAGGTTGAGCGTCACCACTCCGATGGAACCGGTCAATGGATTTGAGCCGAACAGCCCTCCTCCCCGCTTGCGCAATTGGGAAGTGTCCAGGCGAAGCCTGCAACACATGGACAGGGCATCCTCAGGGTCAAGATCACTGTTCACATAGTTCGAGAAATAGGGAATCCCATACTTGGCAGTCATTGCGAAGATGGCATCCACCACTTCGCTTTCCCACGGAAAGTTCTTCGTCACCTTGTAGGTGGGAATCGGGAAGGTGAAGACACGTGAGGAGGCATCCCCCTCTTCCATGACTTCACAGAAGGCCAGATTGATGATGTCCATCTCCTTTTGGAACTCCCCATAGGTCTGATCTTGCAATACTCCTCCACAGAGAACCGGTTCATCCTTCAGCGAAGGGGGAACGGTGATGTCGAAGGTCAGGTTTGAGAAGGGGCACTGAAACCCTACCCGAGTAGGCACATTGAGATTGAAGATGAACTCCTGCAGTGCTTGCTTCACTTCCTTGAAAGAGAGATGGTCGTAGCGGATAAACGGCGCTGCATACGTGTCGAAGGAAGACCATGCCTGTGCTCCGGCACACTCACCCTGGAAGGTGAAGGTGGCATTCACTACCTGCCCAAGAAATGCGCGCAGATGTTTTGCCGGCTTGCTGCTCACCTTTCCTTCCACCCCACCGAACCCTTGCAGCAGCAGCTGTTTGAGATCCCAGCCACAGCAATAAGGTCCGAAGAATCCGAGGTCATGCAGATGCAGGCGACCTTGCTGGTGGGCTTCCTTGATTGCAGGGGGGTAGATGTTGTTGAGCCAATACTGTTCGGTGAAACGCTCTCGGATGAAGTTGTTCATTCCGTTGACCGAACGGCGGGTATTGGCATTCTCCTTCGTCCTCCAGGTGGTATCCTCGAGATAGGAGTTGAAGAGCTCGTTGGTTGCCCGAATCAGGGCTTTTCCCTCTCGGATCCTCTCACGATCTTTGCGATACAGAATGTACGCCTTTGCCGTTGCCTTGGCAGAGCTCTCCATCAGAACCTGTTCCACGGTGTCCTGGATTTGCTCTACGCTGATGCGTTCAAAGTCATCAAGACGTGAAAGTACGGTGCATGCGATGTGAGGTGCATTCACCTGTTCGTGTGCAGCCTCGGCTGCCTTGTTGATTGCATTGATGATTTTCTGAACCTCGCAGAGAACCACCTGCCCGTCCCGTTTTACCACCTGCTGTTGCATGGGTTCCTCCCCTGGGAGAATGGACAGAAGGGGACTTGTTGAGTCCACGCCCCTGTCATGCTCCGTGACGGCGTGTCTGTATAGGCAAGGTCTTCTGGCTCAGGTTCTACATCATCGGCTCCTTCCCGGATCACTCCAGTGGATCATGCCAATGACTCCCCTTTACAGCGGCGGGACCGCGGAGGCTTCTCACCTCACTTCCCTTTTCCCATACACACAAAATATAGTGTCTTGTACCGTGCGGTACACTACCAACAGTAGGTTTTCTCACTTGGTTTGTCAAGCACAAAAAACGGGAACCTTTATGGCTCCCGTCTTGCAGTTGTTAGTGTTTTTGGTTTGAAATGCGGATCTGCTTGTAAAGGCCTTCCCCTTCACTCTTGGTATCCACACCCCCAAAGTCATTGAGCGCGGTATGAACAAGCCGCCGCTCATACGGGTTCATCGGCTCAAGAAGCCTGCTGCGACCACTCTTGCGTACCTGTTCAGCGGTTTTGAAGGCCATCCTGATCAGTTGCTCTTCATGGCGCATCCGGT
>JAAYQY010000034.1 GCA_012519125.1 Spirochaetales bacterium | reverse complement strand
TTTCTTGATGAGCTTCTTCCACGCATCCTGCAGTTCAGCAAGGGTTGCCGGAGCCTTCTGTGGATCCAGTCCTGCTTCCTTGAAGAGGGTCTTGTTGTAGTACATCACCAGAGCGGCAAAGGCCATGGGCATGGCGTACTGCTTGCCTTCAAAGTTGCCTGCTGCGATCATGCCAGGGACCAGTTTGTTGACATCAAGGGTCTTGGAGGACTTGATGAGGTCATCGAGGCTGGCGAGCTTTCCTGCCTGGGCATACTCTGCATACCTTCCGACAGACATGGCAATGAGGTCGGGGGCATTGCCTGCAATCATGGCAGGCATCAGCTTCTGGAAGAGGGTGTCCCAGGGCATGATCTCCATCTTGATTTCGATATCAGTGTGAGCTGCATTGTATTGCTCTACGAGTTCCTCAAGTACGGGACGATCGGGCCCGGTATAGCCGTTCCAGAATACTACGGTCTTTTTTCCTGTTTCCTGGGTTCCCCCTGCATACAACCCAGTCACCAAGGCGATGAGAACGATGAGTACAACAATCTTTTTCATCCAGGTCTCCTTTTGGTTGATTCTTTACATCAGCCTTCTTTGTTTATAACAGGTTAATATGATATAGTTGAGCTGTCAAGAAAATAAATCAGCAATGTAATTTCTCTTTATTTTGCATTATTACATAGTTTTACACAAAATCTTCCATACTATTTTATATCTGTTTTTTCGGATATATAAAAGCAAATCTACTCTCCTAGTGCCATGACCAACACACAGGGAGCAGAAGGAATTCCCCAAACATATTCAGGATCATAGGGAAGCTTGGGCATACACTATTTTAATTACGTCAGGCAACCCAAGCCTATGTACTGCATAGGTGCTTAGGTTCATATACCCGAAGGGGTGCAATTCAGAAGAATGATAAGTACTAAATACCCGAACGGGTATATTTAATAGAAATTTAGTCTTATTACACCCTAAAAGGTATAATTTTAGAAAAACCAATTGCATTATTACCCGTTCGGGTATAAAATACATGCATGAATGCTATCGCACGTTTCATGAAGGAACAGAGAAAACGAACAGGCCTTACCCAAGAGGAGTTTGCACTCCGCTCTGGACTTGGATTGCGCTTTGTCAGGGAATTGGAACAAGGCAAGACTACCGTTCGACTGGATAAGGTGAATCAAGCCTTGGCCATGTTTGGGTATCAGGCAGTTCCAGGTCCTCTGACTGTTGACAAGGAGTGAGGAAATGGAGAGACGATCAGCCACGGTGCTTGTTGACTCACAACCAGCAGGAGTGCTTTGCGAGACCGATGAAGGATATGCATTCACCTATGACGATCTCTATCTCAGTCAACCAGGAGCCAAGCCAATCAGTCTCACCCTACCACTTTCTGCAAAACAGTACACCAGCAAAACCATGTTTCCCTTCTTTGATGGTCTCATTCCGGAAGGATGGCTTCTTATGCATGCAATCACCACATGGAAGTTGGATGCGCGTGACAGAATGGGACTGATATGCGCAGTATGCCGTGACTGTATCGGAGATGTCAGTATAGAGGCACGCATATGAACAGATGCCTCGCTTGCGGAAAGCCGCTTACCCCTGATGCCACATTCTGGCATACTCGCTGCGTCAAATCCTTTTTCGGTACCAATGAGTTGCCTACCATCTCACTCGACTCTGAGGCTTTGGAAGCCTGGGGCAGCGAATCA
>JAAYQY010000394.1 GCA_012519125.1 Spirochaetales bacterium | reverse complement strand
CTATCGGAGTTTACTCTCCCTATGACCGTGAGCCTGGTGGCCTCTATTCCGGCCATCGTAGTATTCTTGATTTTCCAGAAACAGATCATCCAGGGTGTGGCGATGACTGGTATAAAAGGATGATGAAATGAAACAAGCTTCTGCTCGCATCGAGCGTTCAGGGATGGGTATGCCCATCGATAATCGCCTTTACGGTTCCTTCATAGAACATCTGGGAAGGGCCGTGTATGGAGGCATCTACCAGCCGGGTCATCCGAGTGCAGACAAGAATGGATTTCGTACCGATGTCATCGATCTTGTCCGCCAGCTCAGGGTTCCCATCATCCGCTATCCCGGTGGCAATTTTGTATCGGGATACAACTGGGAAGATGGGGTAGGGCCCAAGGAGAATCGTCCTACCCGACTCGATCTTGCCTGGTTCACCAAGGAGACCAACGAGGTAGGGATGCAGGAGTTCGCCCAGTGGCTTGAAGAGGTTGACTCTGAGCTGATGATGGCGATCAACCTCGGCACCCGCGGAGCTGACGAGGCCCGCAATCTTTTGGAGTACTCCAACCACAAGGGTGGCACCTACTACAGCGACCTGCGCATCAGCCATGGGCACAAGGATCCCTACAACATCAAGACCTGGTGCTTGGGCAACGAGATGGACGGGCCTTGGCAGATTTGCAGCAAGACAGCCCATGAGTATGGCCGGTTGGCTGCAGAGACAGCAAAGCTGATGAAGTGGATCGATCCGAGCATAGAACTGGTTGCCTGTGGCAGTTCCAACTCCAAGATGCCGACCTTCGGCAAGTGGGAGTCGACAGTGCTCGACCTTACCTACGATCATGTAGAGTACATCAGCCTGCATGAGTATTATGGCAACTTCGACAACGACACGCCCTCCTACCTTGCAAGCAACCTTGTCATGGACAACTTCATCAAGTCTGTGGTGAATATCTGTGATGCGGAGAAAGCTAAGCGCCACTCCAACAAGCAGATCAACCTCTCATTCGATGAGTGGAACGTCTGGTTCCACACCAAGGAGAGTGACAAGAAGATTGAGCACTGGATCGAAGCTCCCCACCGTCTGGAAGACATCTATACCTTTGAGGATGCCCTTCTGGTCGGAGGTCTCTTGATCACCCTCATCAAGCATGCAGACCGAGTGAAGATTGCTTGTCTTGCCCAGCTGGTCAATGTCATCGCTCCCATCATGACCGAAGAGAAAGAAGGTGCTTGGATGCAGAGTATCTACCACCCCTTCCTCCACGCCTCCCTCTACGGGAGGGGTGAGTCGCTGCCGGTCCAGCTCTCTTCTCCCACCTACGACTGCAAGAAGATGGAACAAGTTCCTTATCTTGATGCAGTGTCTGTCTTCAATGAGGAGCAACAGGAGTTGACGATCTTCTTGCTCAACCGCAGTCTCGATGAGGATCTTGAGACCTCCTTCGACCTGCGCTCATTTGAGAAGCTCAAAGGAATCGAGCACATCGTCATGGAAGGATTTCCCCTCAAGGCGGTCAACTCCTTCGCCAACCCCCATGCAGTTGAACCAAAGAGATTGCCGTTGCACCTTGTACAGAAGGGTGGCATTTTCTCCCTCGTGGTGAAAAAAGCCTCCTGGAATGTACTTAGATTTTCAACCCTGTAAGCAATTTTCCGGTCAATCTTTCCCCACTTGCCTCGAGCAGGTGGGGATTTTTGTATGACGGGCATCGCTTTAGGCAGAGATGGAAGTGCCAACAGTAACAAAAGAAACGATGCTTGCATTTTTTTCTTGTGAACTTGAGTATTCGGTGATATCTTCTATTTGTCCGACAAATGGACAAAAGGAGCCTACCGTGAGCTTTGTACCCGTACGCAATGAGCGTCTCTCTGACAAGGTGGTGAACCAGATTCTGGGCATGATCCACAGTGGGGACCTGAAACCGGGACAGAAACTTCCCAGTGAACTGGTCTTCTGTGAGCAGTTTGCCGTAAGTAGGGGTGTGATTCGCGAGGCGATGATCCAATTGCAGGCACTGGGCTATATCCGCCGCAAGACAAAGAACGGCACCTTCATCGAAAAAGACATCATCGACAGGCTGAGCAGACCGGTTGCCGATGCCCTCAAGGAAGCAACCTTTCAGGATCTTCTCGATTTCCGCGATTCCCTGGAGTCGAGGATGGTGGAAATCGTCATCGATCGCTGCACCGATGAGGAGATCGAGGAGATACGCCAGACCTTGGATGCTGATGCGCTCAAGCTCAGCGGCCATTTCAGCTTGGATCACTACTTCCACTACAAGCTTGCACAGGCTTCACGCAACATCTTCTACATGAACTTCATCGATACCTACTACGACCTCATTGAGGAGCTGGCACAGGCGAACAAGAAGCAGGAAGGTTCGTTGAAAAGTATTGCCGAGGAGCACCAGGCAATTGTTGAGGCCATTGGCCGAAGGGATAAGCGTGCTGCCCACAAGGCGATGGAACAGCATATCACCAACGTACGCCAGAGGCGACAGCGTCTGGAATCGGAGAGTGTGCAGTGAAAAAGCTCACCATCCTTTCCCCCTGCGGAATTCTCGGGTACGGGTTTCCCGACGCCTCCTTTGCCTATGGACTCACGCAGAAACCCGATGCGATAGTCGTGGACGCAGGCTCCACCGATGCAGGGCCGCACAAGCTTGGCTCAAGGACTGCCATCGTCAGCCGGAGGGCTGCAAAGAAGGACCTGCTGCGCATCATCCAAGGTGGTTGTGAGCTGGGCATTCCTGTTCTGATCGGTTCGGCCGGAGGCAGCGGTGGGGAGAGCCATGTACGATGGACAATGGATATCATCGAGGAGATTCTGAGCGAGCATCCGACTTGGCAGCCCAAGACCGCGGTCATTTGGGCCGATATCCCCAATGAGGCCATCCTTGCGCAGTTGGAAGAGGGCAAGGTTGTCCCTTTGGATGCACTTGAGCTTCCTCTTGATGAGGAGATTCTCAGCCAAACCACAGGGGTGGTGGCCCAAATGGGTATTGAACCGATCCTGGAAGTCCTTCAGGCCGGGGCCGACCTGATTGTCTGCGGCCGGGCTTATGATCCCGCTCCCTTCGCTGCGGTTGGGGTTTTGCATGGATTCGATCTGGCAT
>JAAYQY010000393.1 GCA_012519125.1 Spirochaetales bacterium | reverse complement strand
TAGTTATTGACATATGCCAATAACATGGGTATAGTCAAAGTAGTTACTGGCATATGCCAATAACAATCTATAGCACAGGAGGCACGATATGCCAAGAAGAGACGGATCAGGTCCAATGGGTTACGGCCCCTTGACGGGACGGGGAATGGGTTTCTGCGCTCGCCCAAGCGGGTACGGAATGGGCTGGGGCTACGGCATGGGCCGTGGATGGAGAAGTGGTTACGGAGCTTTTCCGCCGGTGACCGGCCAGCAGTCCCTTGATGCACGCAAGAAGATGCTTGAAGAGGAACTGAAACAGGTGGAGACCCTGCTCGCCCAAGAACGCCAGGAATAAAAAGGATACCCATGCCGCGACCAAGAAAATGGAGACATGTCTGCTCACTGCCCCAAACAAGCCGTTTCGGTCCGCTCGGGGTTGGGGCCGGCGAGATGGAGCCGATACTCATGACCGTGGATGAGTATGAAGCCTTTCGCCTCATTGACTACGAAGGGATGACCCAACAGGAGTGCAGCACCCAGATGGGTGTGGCACGTTCCACGGTCCAGGGTATCTACGACAGTGCCCGCAAAAAGCTGGCACACTCATTGGTTGAGGGAAAACCTCTGCTCATCGAAGGTGGTGAGTACCAGCTCAACGATCATGGCGGGCCGCATGGCCATGGCTGTGGCCGGGGCTGCAGAAGAAGACAGATGGAGCAAGAAGGAGAATTACAAGTATGATCATAGCAATTCCGGCAGAGGCGGACAGCCTGGACAGCGCAACCTGCGTATCGTTTGGCAGGGCACCCTACTATTGCCTCTACAACACAGAAACTGAGAGCAGTACCTTTATGACCAACCTTGCCGCAGACAGTGCAGGCGGAGCCGGAATCCAGGCAGCCCAGGACTTGGTCGACCAGCGCATCGGAACTCTTATCACATTCCGCCTTGGCGAGAATGCGGCAAAGGTACTCCAAGCTGCAGAGATTGCAATACTCAAGGCCTTGAACCTGAGTGTAGCAGACAACATCGCCGCCCTACAGGAAGGGAAGCTTGCACCCCTTGAAGAGGTTCATGCAGGATTCCATCATGGCCACTGATCTGACGGTGGCAGTACTCAGCGGCAAGGGAGGAACAGGGAAGACCCTGCTCTCCGTAAATCTTGCCGCAGTGGCTCAGAAGGCTACCTACATCGACTGTGATGTAGAGGAACCCAACGGACATCTGTTCTTCAAGCCCACCATTCTATCCGAGCGTGTCGTGACTATTCCCAAACCTGTTGTGGAGCAGAGCTTGTGCGATGGCTGTCGCATCTGTACCGCAGCGTGTGCATTCAATGCCCTTGCTCTCATAGGCAAACAGCTTTTGGTATTCAACGAGGTCTGCCATAGTTGCGGACTCTGTACGACACTCTGCCCAAAGAAAGCGCTCACCGAGGTCGAGCAACCCTTGGGAGTGGTACGAGAGGGCCAACATGGTACGGTCAGCTTCGAGGATGGCATCTTTGATATCGGGCAGAGCGAAGCCGTTCCTCTCATCAAGGCGCTGCTCAGGAATAAGCACAAGGATCTGGTCGTCATTGACAGTCCGCCGGGAAGCGGGTGCCTGGTAAGTGAGGCAATCTCGGGTGCAGACTTCTGCCTGCTGGTAGCCGAACCCACCCGTTTTGGGGCGCACAACCTGGCCATGGTCCATGAGCTGGTGCAGATTCTGGGAAAACCCTGTGCCGTGTTGCTCAACAAGACGGTGGAAGGGGCCGAAAACCCCAGCGAAGAGTATGCTCGATCCCACGGCCTATCCATCATGGGATCCCTGCCCTACGACCGTACGCTGGCAACATTGACCAGCGAGGGGCTCATAGCCAGCGAAGAGCTTGACCACTATCATGCATTCTTCTCCGGATTGCTGGAAACGATACGAAAGGAGGCAGCGGATGCATCAGATACTCATCCTCAGCGGTAAGGGGGGAACAGGAAAGACCACCGTTGCGAGCGCCTTCATCCATCTCTCCCAGGCAAAGGCCTATGCCGACTGTGATGTCGATGCACCAAACCTGCATCTGGTCATGGGTAGCTTTGAGACGGAACAAAAACAGGACTATATGGGACTGAAGAAAGCGTTCATCGATCCAGAGCTGTGCATCGGCTGTGATGCATGCAGACAAGTTTGCCGATTTGATGCCATTGAGGCCGAACCCCAGTACCATGTGATCAATATTGCTTGTGAGGGATGCCGAGCCTGCGCCTATGCCTGCCCACAAGATGCAATCAGTTTTGTGGACTCGAAGGTCGGGGACCTTC
Source organism: Spirochaetales bacterium (assembly GCA_012519125.1). GTDB lineage: Bacteria > Spirochaetota > Spirochaetia > Sphaerochaetales > Sphaerochaetaceae > Sphaerochaeta. The sequence continues at coordinate 1,181 of JAAYQY010000393.1, read as the reverse complement.
GCCTGCTGCAGCGAGGTGATGAGCATTTCAGCACAGCCACGCTGATTATGGGCAGTGGAACCACCGGCAAACTTGTCACTCAGGTGAAAAACCAGCTCAAGCAGGCCGTCGACCCCAATGAAGTCGCCATTCTGGATGGAAGCCCCGGCATCGGCTGCCCTGTCATTGCATCGCTGAGCGGAGTCAATCTCGCACTTATGGTTGCAGAACCCTCGGTCAGCGGGATTTCCGACTTGAAACGGGTCATTGCAAGTGCCAGACAGCTGCAGGTACCGGTGGCTGTTATTGTCAACAAATACGATATGCATGAACAAAAGAGTGCAGATATAGAGGTTTTCTGTTTCAAGGAGGGCATCCCCTTCCTGGGTAAAATTCCCTATGACCGCGAAGCGGTGCACTCACTCAACCAGGGGCTGACACTCGATCAGATTTCTTCAAATGGTGCTGAAGCAGTGAAGTCCATCTATTCCCGAACACTAGATTTGGTTAAGGAGACCATGAAAGGATGAAAATAACCAGCTTGTTGGAAAATACCAGTACCCACTCTGGAATAAAAAGTGAACATGGTTTGAGCCTGTACATCGAGACCAGCAACAAGAATATCCTCTTCGATACCGGAGCAAGCAGTCTCTTTGCAGAGAATGCCGAGAAACTGGGCATCGACCTCGGAAAGGTGGATCTTGCAATCCTCTCCCATGGCCACTACGACCATGCAGGAGGTCTGAAAACCTTCCTCTCGCTCAATAAGCACGCGCCGCTGTATATCAGAAAGGAAGCCTTCGGCCCCTACTACTCCCAACGGGAAGACGGTGAGTATCACTACATTGGCATCGACACGGATCTTCTCAACAACAACAGGCTCATCCTTTCCGGTGCACTCACCCCGATTGCCGAAGGGATTTCTCTCTTTTCCAAAGTCGAAGGCAGTGAGTTCGTTCCTACCGGCAACCAGAGTCTGTACCGAAAGGAGGGGGATTCCTACCTACCTGACTCCTTCACCCATGAGCAATACCTACTGATCGAGGAGGGAGAGACCAAGCTATTGGTCTCTGGTTGCTCCCACCGCGGTATCGTCAATATCGTGAAAAGTGCGAAAGAGCACTTGCAGACCTACCCCACCCACGTCATTGGGGGCTTCCACCTCTACAACCACCGCACCGGGGAACCGGAGAAACCGGAGG
>JAAYQY010000392.1 GCA_012519125.1 Spirochaetales bacterium | reverse complement strand
TGGCTTGAGAATGGTTGTTTTTGCCGCAACCGATACAGTAATTCCAACTCCAAAGGCATCTACATTTTGATCAACATCGTACGTTGAAACGCTCTCACTCGAAGTGCCTAAGGCAGATACTACAGCGACCGCCGCCTGCACATCAGCCTTATTCGGCTCAACCAATCCTGCTTCCACATAGACGTTGCCAGAGAAGCCGCCCATGAAGTCGGCAATATTGGAACGTATGGACGCATCACAGGAAATCAAACCAATTGTCAGTATGGGTACCAACAAAACCAAAAAGAACGCTTTCTTCATGTTGCCCTCCTTCGTGGGGGAAACCCTTCGATATGAACTCACTCCCTCACCCAAGCCCAAGCAAAGGATCTCTCTACCGGTCTTTCATACGAAAACGGCCAGTTGTGACACATCATCGTACTAATAAAACGATCTCACACCCAAAGCGTTACACATTTTGTATAGGTTGTCTACTGTTGCTCACTATCAGAACAAGCGGAAACTTGTGTCTCCGCTTGCCCTTATCATACTAATAACCTGTAATATCCCGTGTTTACTTGAAAAAAAGATGCTTGACCACCTCAAGATTTGCTGCACGGTTTGCTTCTTCGCTCTCATACAGGGTAGCAATCCTATCCTTGTAGAACTCAGCTGTCTTGTAGCGCACCAGCTTCATGGTGGAGTTCACCAGCCCATCAGCTTCGCTGAATGGCTTCTCAATCAAGGCGAAACGGGATGGAATCCAGGTATTCGGAATCGCTTTTGCGTGCACTTCATAGCTTCGCAACTCAGCGATGATAGCATCCAATGCTTCTTCTGCACTCTTGCATCCCTTCTCTTGGATAAGTCCTGTCACAACATCCTCCTGAAGGGTTACCAAAGCTGTGGTAATTGCCTGGTGGTCGTTGTACACCATGAGCTGGTTGAGCATTGCCACATTGTTGACCATTACCTCTTCGATCTCCTCAGGACTATACTTCTCACCGTCCTTGCCGATCAGAAGTGCCTTGGCCCTACCGGTAACCACCAAGAACCCATCCTCATCGTAATAACCGAGGTCGCCTGTCCAAAGCCAGCCATCCTTCAGCACTTCCGCAGAAGCTGTGGGATTCTTGAAGTAGCCCTTCATCACATTCTCGCCCTTGATGACGATTTCACCACGCTCACCTACCTTGGCTTCGGTGGTTTCATCCACCATAATCCTGCATACCTCGCTGCCAGCTACCATTCCGCTGGTACCGAACTTGTAGCGGATCGGGCTGTTGCTGCTGATGATGGGAGCTGCCTCAGTCAGGCCGTAGCCCTGGAATACCGGCACCCCGATGGCAGCGAAGAAACGCTGTTGTTTTGCTTCAAGCAAGGCTCCCCCACCAACGCAGTAGAGCATGCGATCCCCAAAGACCTTGCGCAGCTTCGGGAAGACCAAAAGATTGGCAATGGTGAACGGCAGCCATGTCTTGATCTGCACCCAGGTACTCCCTCTATGAAAGCCATCACCATTGCGCAGGATGCCTGCTTCCAGACCACGGTTGAAGATACCTTCAATGAAAGCACCCTTCTGATGGATTCCCTGGATCATCTTCTTCATGAAACTGCCGGTGATGGAGGGAACCGTCATCATGAACATCGGGTTGAGCTCAACCAGGTTCTTCGGGAAGTTTCGGATAATGGCTGCATTCGAGCCCCTGGAATCAACAAAATGAAGGGTTATTCCCCTCAGCAGTGCCGTATAGATACCCACGGTGTGGGCAAACGAGTGGTCAACAGGAAGGACTACCAGTGTTTCAAGCTGAGCATCCGGAAGCTGGAACAACTCAATGGCATCATGGGAGTTCACCCAATAATTTACATGGGTGAGCATGATGCCCTTTGGATTGCCTGTCGTTCCGCTGGTATAACAGATATTGATGGTGTCCTGCTCGGAAATCTCTTTCTCGATATCCTTGACCAGATTCGGCTTCTTCTCTAGAAGTTGCTGGCCGTCCATCAGCATGGTGGCAAAAGGAACATAGTCCTTATCCTGCGTCCACTCAGCAAGGCGAATCTGGTTTTCAAGCCGCTCGTCCTGCTCATCCAAGTAGATGAACATGACCGGGTGGTCGAACAGCGGCAAAGCCTTTATCGCATTGCCCAGCGTATTGGCACTGATGGCAAGGGCAACGGCCTCACTATGATTGATGCGGAATGCAATCTCCTCAGGCGTGAGCTTGATGGAAAGCGGTACACTGATCATCCTGGCCTTGATGACACCGAGTTCACAGGTTACCCACGAACTCTTGCCCTCGCTAAGGATGCCAACGGTCTGTTCCGGCTTGAACCCATGGTCCAAGAGGTATGCTGCCACATAGTCAGACTGCAGGTCGGTTAGTGCAAAAGAGCAAGCTTCCCAGCCCTTTTCTGTTCTGGTATTGGTATAGGCCCTATCCCCATAGCTTTTGGCAGCAGCATGCAGCATTTCAATGATGGTTCTTTGCATCGTGTTTTCTCTCCACAGTTTGGTATAGAACGTATGCTTACACGTATAAACCAAATGTCAAGAAAACACAAGAATGAGAGGAACCCCTCACTGGAGATTCCCTCTCTTTCGTACCTGTCTAGTGCCTGCTTGCTGAAAAATTCACCTCAGAGTCGACTGCAAACTCGTACATCAAGCCATTGAACACCTTCGTGCAACGACCGATCACGGTTCCATCATCGAGGACACACATGCCCCTGCACCAAAGGCTTGCCATCTTGCAATCGATGCCCAGTTGCTTGCATATCTCTTCGTTCGGATTAATTGCTGCTACTTTGCCTTCGACAAAATGGCACTTCTGCCCGAACTCCTTGGAGAGCAGTTCAAAGAACGAGTATTCACTGGTCTCACCCAACAAGGCAATCTGAGATCCAAAGCGGGCAGCAACATAGTAGTCACTCAAGACAGAAGGCTTGCCATCGACAAAATGCAGGCTTTTGAAGTGCCATATTTGCTTATCTTCAGGCTTGTCAGTCAAACCAATCTGCAGCTTATCTGTGGGTGACGCATCCACCAACTCTTTCTGGAGAATCTTGTAATATCCGCGGGGAATCTTGTCGGCACTATCGGTAACAATCTGGGGATACCCAAGACCGACAACCGATCGTTTGAACAAAACGAAAGAGCCACGGCCACGAGTGCGGGAGATATAGCCTTGGGTAACCAGCCCATCAAGGGCACGCCTGATGGTTACTCGGGACACCCCGTAGAACTCACAAAGTTCCATTTCGGTCGGGATGCGAAACCCTTCGGGCCACTCCCCGAAAATGATTTTCATCTGCAACTGGGCAAATACATGCTTGAACTTCAATGCCATGGTTGATCCTCCGTATAGTGCAAGTTCAGGAGAAACTTGGTTCACTAAGTATAATACAAACCGGTTTATCAGTCACTAGTATTTTGTATTAGTTAGGAGAGTATATAAGCATCAATGAGTTGTGTAAACTATGCTCATAGACTATTTTCTTGAAATATTAATATTTCAATACCATTTTTTTCACCAAGCATTTGTCCTATAATGTTCAGATTCAAAAAATTTATACTTTCTGCATAATATGCAGTTTGCAAACAGCTTGTATGCAACTTTTCTTTTTTCATTCTCACCACACATGAGGAAATGCCCCTCTCACTCTTTCTTTCTCTGCAATTTGAGAGTATTATTAGTAATGATAATAAGTCTTAACAGGAGGAATACATGGCTTACAGCGAACCGTATGATGCAATAGACGAGAAAACCCGGGATATCTCCCGTGCAATTACCAGCCTTCGGGAAGAACTCGAGGCGGTCGATTGGTACAACCAACGGGTGAATACCACCAAAGACGCTGAACTCAAGGGGGTAATGGCTCACAACCGTGACGAGGAAATTGAGCACGCAGCCATGACACTCGAGTGGCTGAGAAGAAACATGGACGGATGGGATCATGAGCTGAAGACCTATCTGTTCAGTTCCGGTTCCCTGTTGGAAGTGGAAGAAAGTGGCGCAGCAGAAGGTTCTGCCACCTCCTCCCTCTCGATCGGCAACCTCAAGAAATAAAGGAGATCAACACCATATGGATATGTTCAAACGTGAATTGGCCCCACTCTCTGCAGATGCATGGGCAGAAATTGAAACCAGAGCAAAGGAAGTATTGCTCTCCCGCCTGACTGCCCGCAAGGTCGTGGATGTGGAAGGACCGAAAGGTCTTGATTTCACCGTAATCAGCGAAGGACGTCTCACCCTCGTCGATGATGGCGACGTAAAAGCCGGCACCTATAATGCACTCCCCCTTACCGAGGCAAGAATCCGTTTCTCACTGAACAAGTGGGAGCTGGACAACCTCGCTCGTGGAGCAAAAGATATTGACTTCGATACCCTCGATGCCGCTTTGGAAAAACTTGCGCTCTTTGAAGAGCAGGCCATCTACAACGGCTA
>JAAYQY010000391.1 GCA_012519125.1 Spirochaetales bacterium | reverse complement strand
GTGGATGGGACGAGTAGGATCAAAGCGTCTGAGCCAGCCTGCACAACTGTCATGGTTATGCCCGTACCCACTCTCATTGCCTAGAGACCAGATGATGACCGACGGATGATTGTAATCGCGACGCACCATGCGCTGTACCCGCTCCAAGAAGCAGGAAGCCCATGCCTCATCACGGCAGATGCTGTCGTAGTTGGCATGCGTTTCAATATTCGCTTCATCCATCACATACAGCCCGTAGATGTCGCACAGTTCATACCAGCGTTCATCGTTGGGGTAATGACAGGTACGCACTGCGTTGAAGTTGTGCTGCTTCATCAAGCAGATGTCCTGGACCATGCCTTCGGTGGTAAGGGTTTTTGCCATGAACTGGTCGTGCTCATGCCGGTTCACGCCCTTGATGAGGACTCGCTTGCCATTGACCAGCAGCGCCCTTCGCTTGATCTCCACCTTGCGGAATCCAAATGCAATGCCATGATGCAACTTCTGGTCTTCCAGTGAGAGGGTAATGAAATACCGCTGAGGCTTCTCACTGCTCCACAGGCAGGGCTTATCCACCTCAAAGGTGGTAAGGAAGAGCTTTTCCCTTGCCTCTACATGGCGGCTGACCAATAGATTTCCCCCGGTATCGTAGAGGCTGACCAAGGCTGTGGTCGCATCCCCCACAAAAGGTGCCCGCACTTCAACCAAGCCCCTGCCCAGGCAATCAGAGAGCGTTGCAGTGACTTTTGCATCACTGAACGATGAAGCAGGTGTACTTGAGAGGGTGACCGAACGATGGAGGCCCCCGAACCACCACTGGTCCTGATCCTCGACATAGGAGGCATCGCTGTAACGAACCACCACCAAGACAAGCGTATTCTCCCCTTCACAGAGGTAATCGCTCAGATCGAACATCGAGGGAAGGCGGGTATCCTTGCCCATGCCGATGAACGTTCCGTTGAGATAGACTTCAAGATAGCTCTCTGCGCTGCCGACGGTAAGTATGGTTTTCCGGGTTTTCCACGCATCGTCGAGCACAAAACGGGTACGATATACTCCGGTGGGGTTCTCTTCGGGGGGAATGGGAGGCGTATTGGCAAAGGGCATGATCACGTTGGTGTAGTGTGGCTTGTCGTAGCCCTGCACACTCCAAGATCCTGGAACCACGATGGGAGCCCACCCTGCCTGCATGGTGCTGTCCAGAATATCCTCGCCTACGGCAAGGGGATTCTCGAAGTAACGGAAGGACCACACCCCATCGAGGCAGAGGTGGTAGGGATTGTTTGCCAAGTCCCGGTGTTCGGGGCCTTTGATGGCATCTTCAAGGGCCGCTTCACAGGTGGGAAATGCAGGCGGAAGGGAGTGCATTGCCAGACGATTGGTCTCGCTGACACTGGGTCGCTGCCAAAGGCGGTGCTGCAAAAACAGATTGGACATAGAATCTCCTTATTTTACTGATCCCAGTACGCCTTCCACAAAGCGCTTTTGCTGGGTGAAGAAGAGAATCAGGGTGGGCAAGGTGGTGATGGTCACCGACAGCATGAGTATACCATAGTCAGTGGTATAACCGGCTGTCAAACCGGTGATCAAGAGCGGCATGGTCTGGCTCTGCTGGCTTTGCATGATGATCAAAGGCCAGAGATAGTTGTTCCAGGCCGCCATGAAGGTGACAATGGCTGCGGCTGCAAACGTCGGGGCCATGATCGGTACGAATATCCTGAAGAAGATGCCAAACTCACCCAGCCCGTCCACCCTTGCCGCCTGGACTGTCTCAATGGGGAATGACTCCGCACTCTGGCGGAAGAAGAAGATGAGAAATGCGGTGGAGATGGTGGGAAGGATGAAGCCGATCGTAGTATCCAAAAGCCTTGCCTGGCTGAACATGCGGAAGAGCGGGACCATCAGCGCTGCAAAGGGAACCATCATGGAGAGCAAGAGCAACCCCATCAGGGTGTCTTTGCCCTTCTCACGGTAGACTTGGAAACCGTAACCGGCAAGGCTGCAGATGAAGAGGCTTGCCACCGTATTGGCAATGGCGTTGCGCATTGAGTTCCAGAAGGCATTGCCAAGACGGACGGTGGATGCGAGGGTCTTCATGTTCTCAAAGAGGTGGGTTCCGAAGAACATCCTTCCTTTGATGATATCCACACTCATGTTTGTTGAACTGACTATCATGAAGTAGAAGGGAAAAACAGAAAAAAGGCAGACTATGACAAGAAATAGATATTTTGCAATTGAGGTTGTTTGGTGTTTTTTCATCGTTTTTTCCCCACTTTGACCTGAATGAAGGAGAGCACGGCAACCATGACCAAAATTGCATAGGAGACAGCG
>JAAYQY010000390.1 GCA_012519125.1 Spirochaetales bacterium | reverse complement strand
TCCGTATGTGGATACGGACAACCCCAACCCACTGGGACTTCTCTTGGTGAAGATGGAGAGCGTGGATAGGATCAAGGTGGAGGTTTTTGCGTTCGACTCATCATTGGACGTTGCATTCACCAATAATGCCAGAACGTACTATCGTTGAAAGAAACCATCTGAGAAATACGTAGTGAATTCTCTGCTTGGGTAAGGGGTACTGCTGTCTTTGAACAATGACATGCAGCGCCAGCGGTTCTACCCCACTTTTGCAAAGTATGGTATACTCGCAAGGTACATTCGTAAGGGAGCATTCATGGCATATGAAGTAACTGCTACCAGGAAACGGCCCCAGGAGTTCGACAACCTTGTGGGTCAGGAGTTCGTGGTATCCACCATCAAGCATGCAATCGAATTGGGAAGAATTGCCCATGCCTACTTGTTCAGTGGACCAAGAGGGGTTGGCAAGACATCCTCCGCCCGTATCCTGGCACGGTCGCTCAACTGTGTAGAAGGACCGACAGCCCACCCCTGCGGAGTCTGTTCCAACTGCCGAGAAATTGCCCAAGGCAACAACGTTGATGTCATTGAGATCGACGGTGCGAGCAACACCAGCGTCAATGATATCCGCCAGATCAAGGACGAGGTGCTTTTTCCTCCCCAGAGCAGCAAGTACAAGATATACATCATCGACGAGGTACATATGCTCTCCACCAGTGCGTTCAATGCACTGCTGAAGACTATTGAGGAGCCCCCTGCCTACATCATATTCATCTTCGCAACCACAGAGCTGCAGAAAGTGCCGGCAACCATCAGAAGCCGTTGTCAACAGTTTCATTTCCAGCTCATCGATCTCGATCTGATCAAGAATTGTCTTAAGGATGCGGCAGTTGAGAATGAGGTTGAAGCGGATGAGGATGCGCTCTTCTGGATTGCCAAAGAGTCGACCGGTTCAATGCGTGATGCCTATACCCTCTTTGATCAGGTTGTGTCCTTCTCCCAAGGTCATATCACCATGGAGAAAATCTCCAGCAAGCTTGGGCTGGTAGGCATCGATCAGATAGTTGCCATCGTCAGCCAGCTTCTGGAAAAAAAATCCGATCAGGCCCTGCTCTCGGTACAGAGCTTGTTGTTTGCCGGAGTATCGGTAGAACAGTGCATCAAGGACTTCACCCTCTTCTTCCGCAGCCTGCTCTTCATCAAGTCAGGGGTGACCGAGGATTCCATCCTAGGAATCCAAAGTGAAAGGATCCCCCTCTCCTTGCGCAGTGCATACACCACAGAGCAACTTGAAGCAGCACTGGAACTCTTTCTTAAGCTTTACCGTGAAGTTCGTTACTCGCTTAATCCCCGATTCGAGCTGGAGCTCGCCATTTCCAGGCTTGCAAGCCTTCCTCACCTCAGTTCTCCCACCTCCTTGGTCCAGAAAATTGCCCAGTTGCGTGAAGAACTGGTCAGTGGTACGGTGAAAATCCAGGCGCGCAAGCTTGAAGTCCAGCCCGACCTGCTTGCCACTGAGGCTGTCATCCAACCAAAGCAGAAGGAGGAGGAGGCTTCCTCCTCTGTTGCAAGCATACCCAAAAGGCAAGCTGAGCCAACACCGACTCCTGCTCCTGTAGTCCCGGTCTCAAAAGAGGAACCAAAGCCACAAAGCAGCCGCCCCTTCACCAAGGCCGATCTCCCCCTATTGGTAAGCAAACTCACCAACGCACCATTGCTCAGCCAGGTTGCACAAGCAATCGTTGCAGTGAAAACTGAAGGCAATACACTCTCGCTCACCTTTTCCACCCCCTTCTGTCAGAACAAGGCAAAGGAGCATGAGACACGATTCAAGGCCCTGATACAGGAGATTGCAAACTTTTCGGGAAACGTACACTTCCTCTGTGCCGAAGAGGAGGAAAAGATCGCACCTACTGAGGAAGACCCTCTCATCTCCAAGATTGCCTCGGTCTTCCGAGGTGAGATTACCAACAGAACCAACCAATAACAGGAAGGAATGAACGATATGGATATGAATCCTTTTGAGCTTTTGAAAAATATGAAAGGCATCCAGGAGAACGTGAAACGGATGCAAGATCTTCTGCCCACCATCACCGCTACCGGCAGTGCGGGGGCGGGCATGGTGGACGTGACGATCAACGGCAAGTTCATTGTCACCGATGTACACATTGAGAAGGATATCGTCGACCCTGAGGATGTGGAGACGTTGCAAGTACTGCTCACCAGCGCATTCAACGATGCCAGTGCAAAGATTCAGCAGAAGATCCAAAGTGAAGGCTTGCGCATGGCCCCTTCCTTTACCCAGGCCTGAAGATGACAGCACTGGAAAACCTTATCCAAACCCTATCACGTCTGCCTGGTATCGGGGTGAAAAGCGCCTCACGTCTTGCCTATCATCTCATCAAGACAGAGAAGAGCTACAACCAGAATCTTGCCCAGGCCATCGCCACCATCCAGGAGAGAGTCTTCCCCTGTTCTGAGTGTGGAAGCTTTACCGAAACCGACCCCTGCCCGGTGTGTGGCGATCCCTCGCGGGACAGAAGCCAGCTATGTGTAGTGGAGCAACCTCAGGATGTGGTTACCTTGCAGTCTAGCGGAGCATACAACGGACTCTATCATGTCCTTGGGGGAGCCATCAGTCCATTGGATGGCATCGGGCCGGAACACCTGAGTTTTGCCAAATTGATCAAACGCATTGAGAAGGGTTCCTTCAGCGAACTCATCATTGCAACCAACCCGACAGAGGAGGGCGACACCACTGCCCTCTACATCCGCCATATCCTCAAGGAGCATCCGGAGCTCTCCATCACCCGCCTTGCAAGCGGTCTTCCCATTGGCGGTGACTTGGAGTATGCAGACAGAATAACCCTTGCCCGTTCGATGAGGGGAAGGGTCAGGTTCTAGAATCAGCTCTTATTTGATTCCGCGCTCTTTCTTGATCGACTCGTACGCTTGCTGGATTTCCCTGAACTTGGAAGTGGCATGTGCGAGGAACTCCTCACCCATACCTTTGGCTGCCAGGGTATCGGGATGGAACTCAATGCTGAGTTTCCGGTATGCACGCTTGACCTCGTCATCAGTAGCGGTTCGGGTTACATTGAGAATGGCATAGGCCTTGTCACTAGCGTTGGCGCAACCACCATAGCGATTGCAAAGCATCTCCACAAAGCTGTCAGGAAGATGGAAGATCTGAGCTGCACGCCTGATCATCTCCTCCTCACTGCGATTGATCTGCCCATCGGCAGCTGCAACCCGGTAGAAGATGTCGATCATCAGTTGAAGGATGTTTTGTGCGTGACTGAAATTCTGGTAAAATTGGGCTGCGAACTGCTCGAACGTACCACCACCAGTAAGGGCTGCATCAAAAACACGAAGGGCAGCCTCTTCTTCACGAAGGCCTAAACGAAGGTCTCTTCGGATAAACTCCACAACTTTTTCACGTTCATGTGTTGAAACTGAACCATCGGCAGCTGCAATTCTTGCAAGCATGGAAAAAGCCCCGACAAAGAAGAGCATCTGCTCCCGGTCGAGGGTAGTGTACGCAGTTCTCTGGCTCTGCTGATACGGAATCTGGCCGGAAATGTCGTCAGCCTTGTCGAACATATGGCCGAAGGCTATGCCGGCGATCATGCCCAAGGGCCCGCCGAACATGAAGCCTACAGCCCCTCCGAAGAGTTTTCCCAACCAAGCCATGGCTTACAGCTTGTCAATCAACATCGAGCACTTGCCCGAAGGAATGGGAAGAGTCTTCTTCTTATTCTCTCCGAGAATCTCAATGGTGAAGTAATAGAGCTTCTCGCTCTCCAGTCTGATTTCCCAGCCACGATCGGTTTTGTTGCTGAGAATGGTGATCATATTCCGTTTCAACGAGAGGCGTTCGATACCCATCGCTTCCAAGGTAGGCATCACCCAGTTGACTGTCTTTCTCGGCAGCGAAATATCCAAGCCGACAATATTCTCAATCATCAAG
>JAAYQY010000389.1 GCA_012519125.1 Spirochaetales bacterium | reverse complement strand
GCCAAGCATACAATACTCGATGGTGAAACGTTTTCCACCAAGGCGTTGGTAGTGTATCAGGGCTCTCTTCAGGGCCATGATGTCCCACTTCTGGTTCACCGGCATGATACGGTCGCGCGTGCGGTTGTCAGCAGTCACCAAAGAGATGGCAAGCTTTACGGGAAGTTTCTGCTCAGCAAGTTTGAGGATGCCGGGCACCACACCACAGGTGGAGATGGTAATACGCCTGAGACTGATGTTGTAGGCATCCTTTTCATGGAAATAGCGGATGGAGCGGGTTACTGCTGCAATGTTTGCAAGCGGTTCGCCCATTCCCATATAGACGATGTGCGTGATGGGCTGGTCGCTCACCCCAAGCAGATGGACATACTGTTCGATGATCTCTTCTGCACTGAGGTTGCGGAGTAGGCCCATTGTGCCTGTTCTGCAGAATGTGCATCCCATGGCACAGCCAACCTGGCTTGAGAGGCAGGCGGTATGACGCCCTTTCTTGTCAATGAGCAGCACACATTCGACAATTTTTCCATCATGCAGACGGATTCCCATCTTGGTAGCCCCACTCTCATCGCTTTCGCTGGACTCGATGGTAGAGGATGAGGCCGAGCTCATCAGAGCCGAAAGCCGTTCACGTTCGCTTTTGGGCAGGTTGGTCATCTCTTCGAAAGAGGAGACCCCTTTTACGAGCCATTGATATATCTGCTTTCCATAAAAGCTCTTGGGAAGCGAGAGGACTTCTGTCAGGGTAGGGGCATCAAGCCCATAGAGGGAGAGGGGTATGTTCTTTTGGTTTTCCATTTTGCAAGTATACCTATTTGAGCATGGAAATGATAGCAATCGCCACACCGGTGATGCCTTCACCTCCAAGCAAACCGCTGGCCACGAGCCCGCTCTGCTGACCAAGCTCTTCTTTGCTCCATTTACTCTTGAAGATGCGCTTGATCAAAACTGAGAGCAAGGCTCCCAAGCCCATGATCGAGGAGATGTAAATGGGAAGATAGACTCCCAGTCCAAGGGTTGCACTGGGCAGTTTTGCAAGGAAGAGCACCAAGCCGAGTCCCAGACCGATGAGGAAGGCAGGAATGTTCTGAAGGCCCCCTACCATGGCGGCAACAGCTGCTGCCTGGGGAGCCGGAAGCTCAGCAGTTCCGAAGCCGCCGAAGGAAGCTTTCATGATAAGCAGGACGAACACCGAGAGAACGGCTCCCACCACTCCTCCGATGCCTTCACCCAATATCTGTTGGCGAGGGTCGGTCTTGAGCAGGTGTCCGCTCTTCAGGTCATTCATGACATCACCGGTAAGACCACAGGCAACAGCGACAATGGCGGCGATGCTGAAGGAGGCGATGAGGCTGGGTTTGCTGATGAGCTGGATGACCAACAACACGAGGATGCCGAAGATTTCCATGGGATTGATACCGGTTTGGCCGGTAAGCATGCCCGAGAGGTAGGTTGCCAGATAGATGCCTGCCATCAGGACCAAGGACTCAACCAAGCCGAGCTCGGTGCCCAGAGAGAGCAGGATGACAGCGAAAAAGAGGATGAGTACGATGAGTAGGCGCGAAGTAAAGGAGAGTGTTTGCGGTTTGTCTTCCAATTTCTTGAGGGCGGTGAGTTTGGAGTAGACAGCCTTGAAAAACACACCGAGGCCGGTCCCGATCATCAGCCCGATGCCAAGGTTGGAACGGAAAATATCCGCTTCAGCCATGGAGGCGAACAAACCTTGTGTGATGCCGATGGGAGTAAGCAGGTAGTAGCCGAAGATGGCTCCACCAAACCAGACCAAGGCAAAGAGGGGGCCGATGATCGCCCCGATACCCATAGCCATCGGGGAGACCCAGATGGAGAAGGCTGGAAAGAGTGCACTTCCCCCATAGATTCCCAGGAGGGCCGGGATCTTGGCAAATCCATCTCGAAGGACGGTGAAGATGACCGATCCACCCATGGACGCAAAGAGTGTCCGGGCTCCCTTTCCTCCTTGCTTCCCTGCGATGAGGGTGTTGTAGCTGGCAATTCCCATGGGGTAGGGCAACTCTTCCTCAATGATCAGTTTCTTGCGGTACAGTGAGGAGAAAAGGGTTCCCAGAATTGCGCCCACTACGGCAAGTACAATGAGACTGGGGATGGAGAAGGATGCGCTTGGGTCAATCATCCACAGTCCCGGCAAGGTGAACGCCAAGCCTCCTGCAACCATGGCACCGCTGCTCATGATGGTATGGGTTACGTTGATCTCCTGCAAGCTGGAGTTCTTTGCCTTTCCGAGGGCTGCAAGGCTGACTACGGTGACAAAGATGGTCGGCCAGGGGAGAGCCCCCATTCTCAGTGCCACATACATGCTGCTCGCGGTGATGACCAGAAGTCCTGCAATGCCGATAATGGTTGCGCGTAGGGTAAGGTGTCTCTGCATTTTTACACTTCCTCTTCTCTGTGTATAGTACAAAGGATTGAAAAAAAACGCCAGAGCTTCCTGATGACGTCAAAACAGTATGGATTGCGTTGGGGGCGAGGGCCTCCCTTTGCAAGAAACTGGGCTTATGGTATAGTTGTCTCAACAAACTATAGTAGGGGATTCCTACAAAGGGAGAAATCTATGAAGAAAGTACTGCTTGTTTTGCTATTGGTCGCACTTGCACTGGTTCCTGCTACCGCCGCCGAGCGCGCTTCAAAAACTGATTTGGCTGTAGGATTGAACCTCGGTACCAACTCCGGTGTTGGTGTTCAGTATCGCATGAATGATTTTGACTTGATCGGCAACCTCGGCTTTGGCTTCATCGGAGGTTCCAATCTTTCCTTCGATGCTGCTGCCAACTATAAGGTAACCGAATTCAACATTGACAAGGCACAGTTTGATGTGACGGTCGGTGGTGGTGTTGCCATGGCAATTCCTCTTGGTGAAGGTGACTTCCGCTTGGCAGCCATTGCACCCGTTGGTGTTGTGTATAGCATGAACAACAGCGACTTCCCGCTTGATTTCTATCTGCGTGTTGCTCCGGGCCTACAGGTCATTCCTGCAATCGATTTCTACTTTGCCGGCTATCTTGGGGCTCTGTGGAGATTCAATTGATTGGTTGCTGACCAGTTAGAGTGAAAAATGGTGCCGTTCCTTCTGGGATGGCACCTCTTTTATCACTATCCTGTTTCTTAGATTGCATCAAGCGTGTCGGTATGGATGCAAAGGCCCTT
>JAAYQY010000388.1 GCA_012519125.1 Spirochaetales bacterium | reverse complement strand
CAGGATCCAGGCTGAGAGCGGCAGACCCCAAGCTGATGTTTGGCTTGGTGCTCCAAGTGACAACCATGTCATTGCCAAGAAAGATGGTTTGACCGTCCCCTACAAAGGACCGGCATTTGAAGCTTTGGGTGCAGAGTTCAAGTATAGTGAAGGGTATTGGAGAGGCTTCTACATGAATCCGCTCTGCTTTGGGGTGAATACCGTAGCACTGCAGAAGGCAGGAGCAAAGGTTCCGACCAGTTGGGCCGACCTGCTCAAGCCCGAGTACAGGAACCTGATCCAGATGCCGACTCCGCAGGCCAGTGGTACGGCAACGACCATGGTGTACAGCCTGATCGAGATTATGGGCGAAGATGAGGCGTTTTCCTACATGGCCAAGCTGAATGCCAACATCCAGACCTACACCTCAAGTGGGACAGGCCCCTCCAAGGGTGTGAACGTCGGTGATGCTGCCATCGGCATCCAGTTCTCCCCCGCTTTCTTCCAGATGAAGGCAAACGGACAACCGATCGAAATTGTCTTCCCCAGCGAAGGTTTCGGGTTTGAGTTCCCCGCCGCTTCGATTCTCAAGGGAGCCAAGAACTATGAGGCTGCCAAGATCTTCATGGAGTGGCTGGTCAGCAAGAAGGGACAGGATGTGCTCAAGTCTACCGGAACCTACTTCTATCCGGTTATCGACGATGCTGAGATCGATCCAGTCATGCCTGCGTTCTCCACCCTCAACGTGGTGGGCGTAGACCTTTCCTACTACAGCAGCCGCAAGGCTGAACTGGTGGAACGCTGGGTCAGCGAAGTGCTTTCGGCCAAGAAGTAACTTTGGGTTTTCCATCTCCGGCAGAAACCTGCTGGAGATGCTTTGAATCATTGATGAGGTCCTCATGAAACAACGTATCATCTCCTCATGGCACAGCTTCATCCAACTGAGCAAGGACCCGCTCTTGTTGGGCGTCATCCTTTTATTGCTCCTCTCACTGGTCCTCTTCATCATCTATCCACTGTACAAGGTGGTAGTGGTCAGTTTCCAAGTCAATGGAGCCTTCTCATTCAAGAACTTTACCGATGTACTGACGTATTCGAACGGCTACTATCTCAAGGCCCTCTTCAATTCACTATGGATGGGGGTGGCCACTGCCGTATTGGGTACCTTGATAGCCTATATTTTTGCCTACTCACTGACTCGGGCAAACATCCCAGGACGTAGGTTCTTCAACCTGATCGCAACGATTCCCATCATCAGTCCCCCGTTCATCGGTGCCTTGGCTGTGATTATGCTCTTTGGAAGAAATGGGTTCATCAGCTCAACGTTGCTCGGCATGCAGAATGCCAGTGCCTATGGAGCAAAAGGGTTGCTCTTTGCCCAGGTGCTGACCTTCTTCCCGGTTGCTTACATCACCTTGCGGGGCGTCCTTGAGTCGATCAGTCCCACCCTTGAGGATGCTGCCATGGATCTGGGCGGCAACAGGTTCACCATCTTTCGCAAGGTAACCTTGCCCCTTTCGATTCCGGGCGTTGCCTCCTCCATGCTCATCCTTTTTGTCGAGTCGCTGGCCGACTTCGGCAATCCCTTGGTGCTGGCAGGAGCGCAGTTTCCCATCCTCTCGGTGCAAGCGTATCTGGAGATAACCGGTATGGGCAACTTTGCCAAGGGAGCAGCGCTTGCCTTCATCCTTCTGGTTCCCTCAGTATCAGCCTATATGCTCCAAAAGTATTGGGTGAGCAAGAAGCAGTACGTGACGGTAACCGGAAAGCCGACCCAGTCCAGCAACGATCTGGTCAGTCCCAAAGCCCGATGGATACTTTTTGGTGTCTGCTGCCTGATTGCTTTCTTCATCATCCTCGTCTATGCAAGCATCGTCTTTGGTGCTTTTGCAGAATCGTGGGGAAACAGCTCCAAACTGACTCTGCAAAATTTCGTCTATGTGTGGCGTGTTGGTTTTGAGTCTGTGCTCGACACCCTTGCCATCGCAGGCCTTTCCACGCCGGCTGCAGGTATCTTGGGTATGATCATCGCCTTTTTGGTGGTCAGAAAGAAGTTCTGGGGAAGAAAGTTCATGGAGTTCTCCTCCATGCTCAGCTTTGCCCTGCCTGGCACGGTAGTCGGTATCGGCTACATCCTGGCTTTCAACAAACATCCGCTCTATCTGACGGGAACCTTGTTGATTCTGCTGCTGAACTTCATCTTCCGCTACATCCCCGTCGGCGTGCAGGGTGGGGTGGCTGTCCTCAAGCAGATCGACCCCTCCATTGAGGAGGCCGCTGTCGATCTGGGTGCAGACAGCAACAAGACCTTCCAACGGGTAACGCTGCCGCTGATGGTTCCTGCTTTCTTCAGCTCCCTCATCTTCAGCTTTGTGCGGAGTATGACGGCCATCAGTGCAGCAATCTTCTTGGTATCGGCACGGTGGAAACTCATGACGGTCCAGATCATGAGCCAAGTGGAGAGCGGTCGCATTGGAGCGGCTGCAGCCTTCAGTCTGATCCTGGTGGCCATCATCTTGGTAGCCATGGCCGTGATCAAGCTGATCCTGCGGTTGAAGTACCACACCACCAGTTCAATTCTCTCACAGTAGGAGCACAACATGAGCGTAACCTTAGTAAAAGTAACCAAGATTTTCACCGACCAGGATGACAAGAGCAAGGAGTTCACAGCAGTCGATGATGTCAATATTGAGATAAAGGAAGGGGAGATGGTCACCTTCCTCGGCCCATCCGGCTGCGGCAAGACCACCACGCTGAGAATCATCAGCGGGTTTGAGAAACAGACCAAGGGTGATGTCTACATTGATGGAACGTTGGTGAACGATTTGCCGGCCAATAAGCGCAACTCTTCGATGGTGTTCCAGTCCTATGCCATTTTCCCTCACCTCACGGTGGAAGAGAACATCGGCTTCGGCCTTGAACTGAAGGGGATGAAGAAGAGTCAGATCAAAAGCGAAGTGGATGTGATCATGCGGACCATGGGGCTTTCCGCCCTTGGATCCCGACAGCCCAGCCAACTCTCAGGCGGCCAGCAGCAGCGCGTAGCGCTTGCCAGGGCGATAGTCACCAAGCCGCGAGTCCTGCTGTTCGATGAACCGCTGTCCAACCTAGATGCAAAACTCAGGGACCAGATGCGGACAGAGATCAGGAGAATCCAGCAACAGTTTGGGATCACCAGCATCTATGTGACCCATGATCAGGACGAGGCGATGACGGTCAGTGATCGGATCATGGTCATGGACAAGGGAAGGATCCAGCAGCTGGGAACTCCGTTTGAGATCTACAGCAGGCCGACCAACCATTTTGTCGCTGATTTCATCGGTCGGGCAAACTTTTTCTCCTGTATGGTGAAGAGTGTCTCTGATGTGGTTACCGTAGAAGTCAACCAGAAACAGTACCAATTCCCTGCATTCAACAAGGATGTCAAGGCAGGCAAGCGTGCGACGGTAGTCATCCGACCCGAAGGCTTGCATATCCAGAAAAACAGCGAGCAAGCCTTTTTCAACGGCAAAATCACCGAGGCTGTCTACCTGGGTGCTACTGTTGAGTATGAGATCAGTGTGAAGGGGAGAACAGAACCAATTGTAGCCATCTCCTATAATCCGGTGAAAGAGGGACTGTACAAGGTGGGAGATGAAGTGGGGGTGACCTTCGATCCGATCAGCGCCCATGTGATTCTCTGATCTACTCTTTCTTTGAGATGACCAGAATGTATTCAGATTCCAGCTCATTGTTCGATGAGCTGGTTTCTTCTGCTTGGTTGGCATAGGTAAGCAAGAGCTGCAGGTCTGCATCCAGTTCCTCTAGGTTGAGGGTGACTGAGTTTTTGCGAGCCTTGAGGGTGACTTGGATATCTTCCATATCTGCCTGATCAAGCAGGGGACCTTCCCATTCCTGTCCCTCAGGCTGTACCGCAGGCACCTTGCTGTAGACACCACAACCGGTGCTGAAGAAGAGCAGCAAGGGAAGTATGCCAAGCAGCAAGAACTGAGAATATCGTGTTCGCATACCTTTCCCCTCCCTTCACTAGACTAAACACCAATGAGAGGAAAAGATTACAACCTTCAAGCCTTTTGGAGTTTCAGAAAGGAAGAGGCATCCATCCAGCGGTCATCAACGGTGAAGATGATGTCTGCATCGCACCATGTGCAATACGCGAGCAACGCCTTGGTCATCTCGAGGCGAATGGCGTCTAACTGTAACAGAGGACGCTCCTCCCCAAGGTATACATAGATGACAACATGAAGACTTCTACCCCGCTTTGAAGCAAATACTTCTGAGCTGAGAAAGTGATGTGACCGAACAAATCGGTTGACAATCTTCTCCAGTGCTTGCTGTACCTGCGCCGATGGGGCGGCACCAAGCAGTTCTGCACTGTAGTGGATGATATCCTTCACCAATGAGGGGGAGAGAAAGAGCAGGAACAAGAGTGTCAGGGCAGGGTCGATATACGATGATACGGAAGTGAGGCTGCCCTTGGAGAAGAGCATAAACAAGAGAATGGCAATGACAGAAGCAAGGCTGAGCAGGGTGTCGAGCATCCAAGCCTTGCTTTCAGAACGAAGCAGGGGGCTGGAGAGCGTACGGGCCTTCACTTTGAGCAACATCCAGATGATGAAGCAGACAACCAAGGAGAGAACCGAAACAGGCAGGGCTATTGAAACGGAAATGGTGTAGCCTCCCTGTGCAAGTGACCTGGCCGCATTGCTGCCGATGACCAACATCATGGTGAGCAACACCAGCGAACGGAGGGTGAGGAAAAATGGCTCGAAGGAGCCGTACCCGAAAGGAAAGCGATCATCATCCTTCTTGAATAAGAGCAGCACGACCCTGCCCGATCCTATGATGAAGAGGCTTTGGATCATGGAGTAGAGTCCGTCGATCAAGAGCGAGTTCGAGCTTGCCCATACGGAGGCGAGAAGACCGAGCACGCCGAAGCCGAGGCAGACGAGCGTAGTCAACCGAAGAATTTGCAGTTCCTGTTTTTTAGTACTCATAGATGTGTTTTTCGCATCCAGTCATGGCATTCATTCGCCCACGACCACCGTTTGTGGTCCTACGCATAGGACAGACCAAAATTGGTCAAATCAGGTGATATGCTGAGTGCTTATGAAACTATCATACCGTATTTTCACGTCTCCTGCAAGAAGATACCTGTCGCTCTTGTTGCATCAAGGAACGTTTTGCAATAAGCTTATTGAGACAAATTCTTAATTTATATTTCCAAGATGAGGTACCTATGTCACGATCGTCTTCTCTGCGATATCTGTTTTTGGTGCTTCTTGTGGCCTTGCTTATGCTTAGCTCCTGTGCCAAGAAGGAGCCTGTCGACACTGAGCAAACAGTGTCCTACTCGGCCGATGTAGTGGCCTCAGCCACCGATTACACCCAGGTGGTTGCTTCTGCAGTTCCCATTGAGGAAAGACCCCTTCGTGATAGGGTCATTGGAAGTGGGACGGTGCAAGGACAACAGGAGGTGAGCATCAAGGCTCGCACAAGCGGAGAGATCCGCAGTGTGCATGGAAATCTTGGTTCCACCTTGAATAAAGGTGATGTTCTGATCATTCTCGATGACACCATTGCCAATCTCAATCTCAGCCAGCTGGAGAACCAATACAAGAATGCTCAGGGTGAGCTTGCTGTTAATGAGCAACTCTATGCCAAAGGCGCGATTTCCCTTTCCCAACTCAATCAGAACCGATCTTCTGCAGATGGTCTTGCCGCCCAGCTCGAGAATGCCCGCAATGCTCGTTCCAACACCCAGATTACGACTCCCATCTCCGGCAGCATTGCAGAACTTACCAAGCTTGTGCCTGGGGACCTGATCAGCGCTGGAGCTCAAGTTGCTCGCATAGTCGATCTTGAGCATCTTCGCGTAACCCTAGGGGTAGGACAAAACCAGCTCTTTCTCATCAAGGAGGGTGCCAGAGCAGAGATTGTGATCGAGACACCCATTGAGCGCATTACTGCAGAGGGCAGGGTGAGTGCGGTAGGTGCTTCCAGTGACAGCAGGACCGGAAGTTGGACTGTCTATGTCGATTTCGACAATCCCAGACTGGATATTCTCAAAGCCGGCATCACTGCCTCTGTAACCATCTATCAGGATGATGCACCCCGCTACCAGCTGGTGCCCAACCAAGCGATGGTGTATCGTAATGCAAAAACCTATGTCTTTTTGGCAGAAGGAGGTTCTGCCTCCTTGGTTGAAGTTCGGATTGTTGACCAATATGGTGACTTTACTGCCATCGAAAGTGTAGATGCCAACACGAAGCTTACCGGCAAGCGCGTCTTGGTAAGCGGTCTTTCCCGGTTGGTTGATGGCTCCTCCATCAGCATCCAATAAGAGGAGGAACACATGGACGACGAGGCAAAGCGCTTTTCAATCGGTAGGTTCTCTGTCACCAAACCGGTTCTGGTAAATATTCTCATGATCACCGTCCTGGCCTTGGGAATTTTCTCCTTGGTCCGGCTTCCTCAGGAACAGTTCGCTGAGGTTCCGTTCTACTGGGTGAATGTGATCGTCCCCTATCCTGGGGTGAGTGCTGAGGACATGGAAGCCTCGGTAACGATTCCTGTGGAGAATGCCTTTCAGGGGATGGACAGACTCAAACAGATCAGTTCCACCACCAGTGAAGGACTTTCGGTAGTCAGGGTGGAGTTCAGTGATGGTATCGATGACCAAATCTTCAAATCCCTCTACCAGGATGCCCAGACACGTTTCAGCCAGGTTCGATTGCCGGAGGGAACACTTCCTGCAGTTCTTGATGATTTCTCTTCCTCGGACTTCCTTCCGGTCATCGAAGTGGTCATCAGCGGAAATCTCTCCTATGAGGACCTGCGTGAGCAGGCTCTTTCGCTGCAGAACAAGATTCTGAGAATTCCTGATGTCAAGGATGCAGAGGTAATCGGTTTGCCTGAGCGGCAAATCCAGGTCAACCTCGATCCGACAACCCTTTCCAGCCTTGGTTTGAGCGTCAATGAGGTAGTGCGTTCCATTTCCGAACAGAACCGCACTTCTCCCAGCGGCAATCTCACCACAGACTCCCGCGAGTACCTTCTGAGAACGCTCGGCTCCATCCAGAGTGTTGCTGATATCGGCAACGTGATCGTGCGTCGATCCAGCCAAGGAGAAGGGCTGGTCCGCGTGGATGATGTTGCCCAGGTGGTGGATGGCTTCGAGGAAGACAGTGCATTCAGCCGCTTCAACGGCAAACCTTCCATCAGCCTCAGGATTACCAAGGTGGTAAAAGGCAACTCTGTTGCCATTGTGGACCGGGTCAGATCCATTGTTGATGAGGCGCAGACAAGCAGTGGTGCTACCTTGACGCTCTTCAATGATTCCACCGTACAGATTGCTTCCAGTCTCTCAGTACTCTCCACCAATGCCCTGATGGGTCTGGCCCTGTTGGTGGTCATCCTCTCGCTCTTCATTGGAGTGAGAAACTCCCTGATCACAGCTCTTGGCATTCCGGTCACCTTTGCCTTGACCTTCCTGGTGCTCGACTTGCTGGGAGAAACCATCAACACCAATACCTTGTTTGGTTTGGTTTTGGTTCTTGGCCTCATCGTCGACCATGGCATTGTGATCATTGAAAACTCATATCGGTTGCAAACCTTGGGTATGAAGCGCCATGATGCTGCCATTCTGGGTGTCAACCAAGTGGTATGGCCGATCATTGCAGCTTCGGGGACAACGGTTGCAGCCTTCCTTCCGCTGATGATCATTCCCGGTACCATCGGCAAGTTTTTGCGCGTCATTCCCCTCACCGTTACCATTGCCCTCATTGTCAGTACCATTGAGGCGCTTTTCTTCCTACCCAGTCACTACGCTGAGTGGGGGCCGAGAGAGTCTGCGAAGGAGAAAACCTCACGCTTCTTTGCTCCCTTGGTGAAAAAATACGTTTCTTTGCTCAGACGCCTCTATGCCAAGAAAGTGCTCTGGCTTCTGGTTGCCCTGCTTCTGCTCATCGGAGTCTTCTCCCTGGTCGGCTCGCTCCGCCAAGATCTGTTCAGTGCAGAGGATTACAGCTATTTCAACATTGAGATCACCACTCCCTTGGGGTCCACCTTGGCACAGACAAACCAGGTGGTGAGCCGTTACGAAGAGGTATTGCTCTCCAAGGTAGGCAAGGATGAGATACTCTCCATCAGCACCAATGTCGGTGGAGGAACATCAGGCTCGCAGAATACCACCAAGGCTGATATCACCGTTGACCTTGCAGAGATGGATGAGGGAAGAATGCGCGGCATTGAGGCCATCATTGAGGAAGTGAAGAAGGAGACCTACTACCTCGGTGGCACCGAGCAGGTGCTTTTCACCAAGGCCCAGAACGGGCCTCCTACCTCTGCAGACTTCAGTTTCCGTCTCTCCGGCGATGTGTACGAGAGCATTGTACGAGCCAGTGATGCACTCTCTGCAAAGCTTTCCACTTTCCAGGATGTAGCAAACGTACAGAGCGATTTTGTCCCTGGCAATCCTGCTTTGCGCATTGAAGTTGACCAAGAACAGGCAAGCAGGCTGGGCATTGGGGTATCAACCATTGCAAGCTACCTGCGCAGTCGCTTCGAGGGGGTGACAGTGGGAACCTTCTTCCTTGACAACGAGGAAATCGACATCGTAGCGCGCTTCCCCCGAGAGGGAAGGCAGACCTTTGAAGATTTGGAGCAGATTCTGATTCCCACCGATGATGGACGCCTGATTCCTCTTTCCAGTGTTGCCCGCATCCGTGGTGAGTCCTCCATCGGAACCATCCGACGAGTCGAAGGAAAACGCGAGGTTACCATTACAGCCGATGCATTGGGAGAAGTGGACCAGAAGGCTGTCAATGAAGAGATGCGCTCCTATTGGGATGCGACGCTCGCTTCCCAGTTCCCTGGTGTTGATCTTGTGGTGGGCGGTGAATTCAGTGATTTCTCAACGCTTCTGATCGATATCCTCCGGGTATTTGTCTTGGGACTCTTCTTGATGTACCTGATCCT
The DNA here is from genome assembly GCA_012519125.1 of Spirochaetales bacterium. GTDB lineage: Bacteria > Spirochaetota > Spirochaetia > Sphaerochaetales > Sphaerochaetaceae > Sphaerochaeta. The sequence continues at coordinate 1,609 of JAAYQY010000388.1, read as the reverse complement.
GGGTACCCAGTTCAACAGCTATAGCCAGCCCTTCCTGATTCTTCTTTCTGTTCCGTTTGCCTTCATCGGGGTGGTGCTCTATCTCTTTGTTTCTGGTACTCCGCTCTCTACCACCGTCATTTACAGTGCAGTAGCGCTTGCAGGTATTGCGGTCAATGATGCCATCGTCCTGATCAGTTTCATCAACGAAAGAAGGGCTGAGGGAGTGGCTACTTCCGAGGCAGTGCTTGAGGCTGCATCCACCAGGATCAGGCCAATCCTGTTGACCAGTCTGACAACCATCGCCGGCCTGCTTCCCACCGCAATCGGAGTGGGAGGATACTCGGTGGTGTGGTCGCCGATGGCCAGTACGATCATGGTAGGCTTGGTGTTCTCCACCATCAGTGCCCTGTTCATCATTCCCTTGCTGTATGGAGCCATCTATGATCGCACACGGAGGAACGCACAATGAAATCCATCCTGCTTTCTGCACTTATCCTGACTTCCTTGGTGTTCCCTCTGGGCGCTGCGTATCCTGATTTCTCCACCCAGTCATCGTTTACGCTGCCAGAGGTGGCCTTTGCCTCACCTTCGCTCGACCCTTTCCTCACGATGTGGGCAAATCCAGCGCTCAGTTCACTTGCATCCCTGCAAGATATGTTGGAGAGGGAAGTGGAGGCAACGAGTCTCGACCTCGATCAGCTGCAGTATGTGGTGGGTCTGCAGAAGGCCCAGTTGGACTTTGCAAAGCAGAGTGCGCGGCCCAAACTTGGCTTGAGTGCCACTCCGTACGCCTATACCGACAGTCGTCCGGTGGGCAGCCCGACAAAGACGCACAGTTTTTCTGTAGGAGGAACGCTGACACAGAGTCTTCCCACTGCTGGAACGCTCAGCGTGGGGGTGAAACAGAGCAGCTCGTACAACATTGACAAGACTGCCTGGACCCAGACCCCCTCGGTGACGGTTTCTCTGCAGCAGCCGCTGTTTGTGGGCTCCTCCCTGCTTGAAACCTCGTATCAGAAGGACCAGCTGGAGAAGCAGTCGATCAAGTTTTCGTCTGCCACAATGCAAGCCGATTCGCTGAAGAGAACACTGGTTGTACAGAATGCCCGGCTCTTGCATCTGCGCCAGAGTCTGTTGGAGAACCGCTTTCTCATCGGTGAACGTGCCAAGCTTGCCGAGCAAGCGGTCAGAAAGGCGAGCATGGACCTCGAGCAGGGCCTGATCAGCCGACAAGCCTATGAGAACAGGCTGATCAGTTACTATCAGCTTGCTTCCTCCTATGATGAGGTGGAGCGTGAGCTGATCAACCTCAATGCCACCTTGCAAAAGACCTTCACAGGCAATGCTCCGGGTGAAGTATCGGTATCTCCTGGCTTCGATCCTTTCTCACTTGCCAAGTATACTGAGGATACGCAGACGCTGCTGGAGCGCTATCTTGCCAAGAGTGCCTCCTATCAGAGTGCATTGCTTGAATTGCGGTCGGCAACGCTGGATAGTGGCTACTACTCCCTCAGTGATGCACCGCAACTGCAGCTCTCTCTCTCCTACTCCCCCTACTACGTCGGCACAGAGAAGCAATATTTCAGTTCCTTCTCAGAGCTCTTCACTGATGGAGAAATGGCACTCT
>JAAYQY010000387.1 GCA_012519125.1 Spirochaetales bacterium | reverse complement strand
TCGCAATTGCGGTGGCCCTTTTCCTTAAGGAGGGCTTGTATGCTGGAAAAACCAAGACACTTGGAGCCAGGGGATACGGTTGCCACCGTGAGCCTGAGCTGGGGCGGTGCAGGCGATGCTGAGCTTCTTTGGCGGTATGAGGTAGGTAAAAAGCGGCTTGAGGATGTCTTCGGCCTGAAGGTGGTGGAGATGGAGCACACCCTCAAAGGAAGTGCCTATCTCAAAGAGCATCCCCATCTTCGAGCCCAAGACTTGCACCAAGCCTTCAGCGACGCGGAAGTCAAAGCAGTGTTCAGCTGCATCGGTGGGGATGACAGCATTCGCATGCTGCCCTACATCGACTATGAGCTGCTATCCCATAGTCCCAAGGTATTTCTCGGCTACAGTGACTCCACAGTCACCCATCTGATGCTCACCAAGGCCGGAATCTCCTCCTTTTATGGGCCTTCCGTGCTTGCTGAGTTTGCCGAGAACCTAGCAATCTATCCCTATACCGAAGCGTGGGTGCGAAAGACACTCTTTTCAAACAAGCCGGTTGGCCCTGTTGCTATGCCAAGCCATTGGACTGGTGAGCGCTTGCCTTGGACGGAACAGAACAGAACCAAGGCAAAGAGCATGATTGTGCATGAGGGAGTTGAGGTTTTGCAGGGGGAGGGTGTCATGGAAGGCTCGTTGATGGGCGGCTGTCTTGAGGTGTTGGAGATGTGCATCGGCACCGAAATCTGGCCTGATTGCACAGATTGCCTGCTTTTTTTGGAGACAAGTGAGGAGAGCATACCTCCAAAAAGGTTTCAGTACATGCTCAACCGGTTGTTCAGTGCAGGCTTCTTCGATGCTCCCAGAGGACTTTTGTTTGCCAAGCCCTATCAGGGTATCTACCAACAGGAGTATCATGCCATCCTGAAGAAGACTCTTTCTGATCATGGGCTTTCCGATCTTCCTGTGGCTGCAAACCTTGCCTTCGGCCACAACGAGCCGATGTTCATCCTCCCCTATGGTGCACAAGGGTTTTTTGACTGCAGAACCGGAATGCTCAGCCTTCCTGAACCTGTGGTGAGCTGAAGAAGGACCTGCAGGCCAACCAGACGAAGAAAAGCCCCGCAACGAGCTGGGCAAGGTCGGTCCAGGTACCAAGTGCCCGGGTGCTCTCAAAAAGGGGCAGGCTGGGCAGCGATGATCCTTGGTAGTTGCAGATCAGTGCCACAAAGAGATTGTTTGCAGCATGGACTGCCAAGGCTATCTCAAAGCCTCCGCTTTTCAGGCTCATGGCAGTTACCAGAAAGCCGAACAGCGCATAATAGCCAACTACGATGGCTGGGCTCTGGGCTTGTGCCAGTTCGCGGTTTCCCAGATGGGGAAGGGCGAAAAGCAGAGCTGAGAAGAGGCTGGCCAGAAGGCGGTGAAGCTTGCCAACCGCCAGGGTTTTCCCCGTAACAATACGCACAGGAAGGATGCGGAAAAGCACCTCTTCTGAGCTGGTCTGGATCGGGGTGATCACCAACACCAGGACCAGCATCAGCAGCTTCTGGTTAGCCGGCGCTGCATAGGTGCTGATTGAAGCGGGCTCGGTGAGAACGTAGAGGAGCAGAAAGAGGTTTGCCGTGAGGAAGTAGGCGAGAAATGCCCTGACGAAAAGGGGAATTCGGAAGTGGTTGTGGTCGGTGATGAGCTGTTTGAAAGAGCTTTTGAGCAAGAGACGCAGGGAAACCACAATTCCCAAACCCAGGGCAAAAAAGGGGGCATTGGCTTGAAGATAGGGGAGGCCTGCCGGAGCGAAGAGCTGGACGGCAATCGGTCCGAGCAGGAGCCGAAAGGCGCTGATAAGGACCATCGATAGGGCAAGGGTCAGGCTTTCCCTCTGGTAGGTACGCCGGCATTGCTCATTTTTCCCTTTCATTTGGTGCTCTTTGTCCATGACGTAGGCTCATGGTACACACAATCATGGTATACTGCAATCCATGAGTGTCCACACAAAGCGTTCGTATGTCCATCAAGCGTTTGAGCAGGGGTATGTCTGTGTGTTTCCTACCGAAGCAGCGGCCAGATCATACCTGCTTGACTACGCCCTGCAGAGTAAGACGGGGGCAATTTTAAAGGAGCGGGCCATCTCCTTTGATACCTTCCGTTCGTACTTTCTCAGCCGTCATGAGACTGAGCGTCCAGCCAATGAGCTCATCAGAAGGTTGTTTGTCCACCAACTGCTCGAAGAGGGAGCGATGCTTGCTTCCTTGCTCAATCCTGCGTATCCTGAGGCGAATGGCCGGTTTGCAAGCTATCTTGCCCACCTGCTTCCTGCTCTCTCGGAGGCTTGTGAAGAACATGTGCTCAGCCAACTGGATTCTGACCTTGCTCATGATCTGGTAGTGCTCTATCAGCGCTATACCCAGTTTTTGGCTACTCACCAACTCTTTGAACCTCGCTATGAAGCAGTGCATGAGCTGCCACCCTCAGAGAGAGGAAAGCAGTACTGCATCCTCTTCTCTGACACCGTCAGTGAAGCACAGAAACTCTATGAGATGCTGGATCGCCCCGCCTACATGCTTCTCTCTCCAACTCCTGTTCTGCCTGATGCACTACCCCTTGGGGTGTATGACAACCATATCCAGGAAATCCGCTCAGTCATCCGTTCTGTCCGCAGCTTGCTCGAGAGAGGGGTGGGAGCTCACTCGATCACCATCGGCTGTGCCAGGATGGAGGCGCTTCTGCCTACCTTGGCCGAAGAAGCCCGTCGCTATGATGTCCCTCTTTCGATTC
>JAAYQY010000386.1 GCA_012519125.1 Spirochaetales bacterium | reverse complement strand
GATATCGGTGAAGATAGTGTCAAATAAGGGAAGACTGCTTCCCTCCTTTGCAGGAAGGTAACCGCAGAACTGATTGAGCAGGGCAAACAAACCTACCGTTTTGATGGTTACCGTCTTGCCTCCGGCATTCGGGCCGGAAATGACCACAGCCTTGATCACTGCATCCAAGCTGATGGTTATGGGAACCGCTTTCTTTCCCAGCAAGGGGTGCCTTGCTTCCAAGAGATTGACATGCTCGCATGACAGATCGGTTGCATGGGCGTCCACTCTCTGTGCCCAATGAGCAATAGAGAGCAAAGCATCGGTTCTTCCCACCTTTTTCAGCAAATCGATGAGCTCAAACCGGCACTCCCTGACCTTCGTGTTCAGTTCAGCGAGAATTTTGGCAATTTCGATGAGAATCTGGTTCTGCGCCATTACCACTGAGTTGTTCATCTCAACCAGTGCATAAGGCTCCATGAAAACAGTATTGCCACTGGAGGAAGTACTGGTGATGAACCCTTGTACAACCGAGCGACGGTCACTGCGAACAGGAATGACCAATCGGCCATCCCGCAACGCTTCCTGATCCGATTGCATCGCATCCTTGTTGTGTTGGATGAACTGGTTGCAGTAGCGCGAGCGCTCCTGTTTGGCTGCCTCAACCTGTTTGCGCAGAGCCCTGAGCGCAGGATGCGACTCCTTCACTTGCCCGGAGGCATCAAGGGTATGCTCAATGCTGTCAGCAAGGGCGAGCAGCTCCTGTGCAAAAGATTCCCCCATCAAAGGATGCAAATCCGTGAAGGTGGTACCATCATCAAGAGATCCATGACAGAACTGATAAAGCTGGTAGGCGCTGCGTATATACGAAAACAGGTCATACAGCTCGCTGCCTTCCAGACTGAACCGAGGATCTGAGAGATGATTGACCTGCTCACCTAGGGAAGGAAATGAGGAGAGCGTGACATTCGGTTGCATGGAAAAAAGTCTGAGAAGAGAGGCAATCTGTCGCTGTCTCTTGCCCAGGCTCTCCCGATCATAGAGAAACGGAAGGTTGGGAAGCGCCTGGCTACCCTCATCAGAGAGCGCCAACGCTTGTATCTGTGATAAGACCTGACCAAATGCAAGGTCCTCAATACTCTTGTGATGCATCATTGTCCATTCTTGTTTGCCAGGATTTCGAACGATCATGCTTGCCGACCCATGCAGGTTGTTTCTCGTCAAGGGAAGCAAGCATTCTCAAATAACTTTCATACCGGTCGTAGTGGATCAAGCCCTCTTGTACGGCATCCTTCACCTTGCAATCCGGTTCATCCTGATGCAAGCAGCCCTCGAAGGCACATCCTGATGCGTATTCCTTGAACTCGGGAAAAGCGGCAAGCAGCCGATGTGGCTCGGTATGGGGAACCATGATCTCCCTCACTCCAGGGGTGTCTACAATACGGAAGGGCCCGGATGTGAGCAACAACGCATGGTTGGTGGTATGCCTTCCACGATTGTACTTTTCGCAAACCTCTGCTGTGCGTTGCTCACTGCCGATAATGCGATTGATCAAGGTGGACTTGCCCACCCCGCTCTGTCCAACAAAAGCAACGAGCTTGCCTGCGATCGCCTGCTTGAGCTCTTCGATGTTCTCCCCATTCAGCGCACTGACACCCAATATTCGATACCCAAGCTTCTTGTACAGGACAAAGCGCTCGTACTCATCCTCGGTAAGCAGAATGTCACTCTTGTTCATGACGATCATGACATCGACAGCCTGGCTGCAGGCGATGACACGATCGATGAAACGCGGTCTGAAGGGAGGCGTGTCAGCACTGGTGACGCAGACTATCAGATCCATGTTTGCGACCACCGTCTGATTCGTAGAACCTTTTACATTCCAACGTTGGAAACAGTTGTCACGAGGAAGGCGTTCGGTTATCAGACCCTCATGCTCATTGGTAGGGACGACCAAAACCCAGTCTCCTACAGCAAGGGGGTTGTACTCCTCCTTGGAGACTGACAACTGTTTTCCCTTGATGCGGCACAGCAGGGATTTCCCTTCTGTTTCCACCGTGTAAATATTGTTGATGCCCCTGAGTATCTGGCCCTTTTGCTGTTCCATAGCGTTACTGTATCCACAAAACGTTCTCTTGACAACCTGACGTTCTTTGATACTGTTATGCTATGTTCAATTTCAAAACGTGCAGCCACAACGGTTGCCACACCTATGTCTGTGAAGACGGACCGTATTGCTACCGACACAGCAGCGATCAAGAACGCCTGAAGCAGAACTGGATCGAGATGTTGCTCAGCGAAAACGACATGATCGATTTCTCCCTTACCGGTTGTGAGCTGGAAGATCTCGCATTGCCCAAAAAGTCCATCATTGCCTCAAATATGGCGTGGTGTACCTTCCGGAACATCGACTTTTCCCATACAACGCT
>JAAYQY010000385.1 GCA_012519125.1 Spirochaetales bacterium | reverse complement strand
TTCTTCTTCCTGTTAAGGATGGTGGAGGGCTTTTCAAAGTACTCCCGCTTCTTCCATTCGCGGATGATGCCTTCCTTCTCAACCATGCGCTTGAAACGCTTGATCGACTTTTCAAGAGGCTCATTGTCGTCTACTTTTACGAATGCCATATATAAAATCACCCCCCTTCCCGATTACTGGGTTCATATTCACCTGCACAAGAATGCCCGAAAGACGGCCCGAGTGTCAAGTGGAGCTAAGCGCTTTCTCCTGAAGACTTCAGGTCTATGATCGTCAACTGCAGACTCTCCTGGCTGCGGAAGTAATTTCGCCCCAAACGGAACACCACATCCACAAAGGACCCCTTGTCAAAATCCTTGCCTACCCGGTCCCCGGCTTTCCAATAGACCGCCGGCCACTTGTAGGTTCCAAAGCTGAGGGTAAGCTTGACATGCTGACTCGAACCCTTGGAGTTGTTCATGAATTGGATGTCATCAACGATAGCACCCTCCATCTGAAAGACCAAGGGAGCATTTTTCTCCCCATAGGGTTCAAAGAACTCCACCACCTTGATGATCTCAGGGGTCATGTACGGTTCGGGCAGTGCACAATCGATGACCACCTCGTCCTCGGTTTCCTCGGGCATGCAGTCCATCGTATCTATCTCGTCCATCACCCTCTTCTTGAATTCGGGAAGGTTCTCCACGTCCATCGAAAAACCACCGGCACACACGTGGCCGCCGAAATCCAGGAAGAGATCGCTGAAACGGGAGAGAAACTCCCGTGCATTGAAATGGGTGGGACTGCGCATCGAAGCGGACACCCGCTTCTCCCCCACGGTTGCAAGAACAATGGCCGGAGCATTGAACTGCTTGAGCAACCTGCTCGCCATAACCCCGGTAATGCCGCGGGAGAGCTGTGGATCTTCAACCACCACCAGCTTCGATCCGGTGGCCTCAAAGCTGTGCTTTGCCTTTCCCAGCATGCGATCCCACGCATCCTCACCCAGTTTCTGCCGCTCCTTGTTGAGTTTCATCAGCTCGAAGGCCAACTGTTCTGACCGTTCAAGGTTCTCACTGAGCAGCATCTCCAGGGCAACCGAGGGTTTTCCCATTCTTCCCGAAGCATTGATGACCGGGCTGATCTGCCACGAGATATCGCTGGTGGAGAGCTGTTTACCCATCAGGTTTTGCATCGAGAAGAGTGGCAGCAATGATTGCCGCTTGCCCAAGGTGAGCACCTTCAGACCACGCTTCACCAAAATACGGTTCTCATCCTCCATGGGCATCAGGTCGGCTACCGTTCCGATGGCGACCAGATCGAGTATGGACTCATACTCTGCATCGAGGGAGGGGTAGCGTTTCATGCAGTAGGCATTGAACAGCGTATAGAGCACCTGCAGTTCATCTTTCCCAAAGGGTGAATACTTGATGGCCCTGCTCAGATTGGAGAGGGCGAACAGCCCCTTGCCCTTGATCACCGGCATCACTTCTTCCATCTGCGAACGCATGTCCATCAGATGGATATCCACCTGCTTGCCGAAGGCTTGCTTGAGCTGGGCCAATTCGCTGGGTGCATCGAGAACCAGGATGGGCAGACCACAGTCAAGGAACTGCAGCACCTTGCTCTGGCTGCTCTTGATGAGCCCCGGGTTGATTTCCTCGATCACCCGGTCTATGACCAGAAGGTTCTGGATGCGCATCGCCTGGATGATGATCGTATCCTTGCCTGGCTGGGCATGGAGCAGGATGCACTCTTCACGGTAGAAGTCAGTATGGCTGAACCGGAGCGCCCAGATGACTTTTGCCACCACCCCACACCCGGCAAGGTGCTGGAAAGGATAGCCGCTGCCGCTCATCTTCGGGTCGATGATCGCAAGGGCCGGAGGAAGCTCATCCCCACTGATGTGGTGGTCAAGGACGATGGTGTCCAACCCCAGCGTGTGGGCATGCGCGATCTCTGCGACATTGGAGATGCCGCAGTCGACGGTAAGGATCAACGTCACCCCCTCTTCCGCGGCCTTGTCCACCCCGTGCATGGTCATCCCGTAGGGATCGTCACCTTCGGGAAGCTGATAGCTCACTTCAAGACCCAGACCCCGCAGTTCCGCGACCAAAAGTGCGGTACTGGTGATGCCGTCGACATCGCGGTCACCAAAGACACAAATCTTCTCACCTTCGCTGACCGCATCATTGATGCGATCGACCACCTCTTCCATATCATCGAAGAGGAACGGATTGTGAAGATACGTCAACTCACTTTCTAGAAAGAACTTTACCTGTTCAGTGCCTGTCAGGCCCCTTCTTGCAAGAATCGAGGAACACAGGACGTCCAGCCCATACTGCTCATGAAGATGGCGTATGTCCTGGGAAGAAACGGGAGACTTTTTCCAAAGCATATATATACAACCTTATCTATAATAATCATGTTCAAGCCCCTAGGAAGTCATCAAGAGCCCATCGCTGAGCGTCTTCAGATAGCCGCCGCACAGAAGGGAGGCATATCTGAGCATGTAGGTCCTGATGCGAACGGTGGTCGTGGGATTCAGCTCCACCATGACCGCGTCCTCAAAAGGAAGATCGGCTGTGACCGTAAGATACCGCCTCATTCCGGGGAGAAGCAACAAAGGCGAATCCAAGGAAGCACACTCCTTGCAACAGGGAGAGCCCAAGGAAGAAGAGAAGGAAATGATCTCATTCACCCCATATGGCCGTTCACAAACTGGACAGATGCGGTAGTCAGGACGTAGTCCCAACAGTTCGCTCATCTGGTGGATGAACTGGATCAAAACCAGATTTGCCTGATCGGGCAGGCTGGAAAGCAGATCAAGAGCCTTGCTCAACAACGCATAGGCCTTACCGCTCTCTCCTCCATTGGTCTTGATCATCATCTCACAAAAGAAGAGCGCCCGATAAGTTTGCATCAAGTCCAAACGAAGCACTTCATGATCCGCAAGCACCTTCAGATCCTTGAGGGTATACTCTTTCTTCACTGGATTGTAGTAGAGGAAGAACTGTCCGTCGGTAAGTACTTCCGCCTTCACCGCCTTCAGCGATTTGCGGGCCCCATAGCTCACCACATCTATAATACCAAAGTCGACACTCAGCAAGGTAAGCTTACGGTTCAGTTGGCCGTACCGCTGACTGTGAAGCACGATGGCCAAAGACGATACGTTCCGCTCCATGAACCCTCCACATGCTAGAGTAGAAGGAACAAGGCAAAAAATCAACTGGTTGGAAGTTGGGACAGCCTGTGATAAGCTATCGCTCATGAAACGTCCCCTACTCATGCTGATGGTGCTGCTCCTCTTCGCCCCGCTGTGGGCATTGAGCATTGTTCCACGCGACATAGAACAACCCTTTGACAGCGTCAAGGAACTGGAAGCTGTGGATTTTTCCATGCCGCTGGCACCCAATCAGAGAGCATGGGTAGACAAAACCGAAGTGCATCTGCTCACCGTTGGACCTGGGGACCCTCTCTATGCGTGGTTCGGACACAGCGCCCTCATCATCACCCAACCTTCAGGGACCAAAGTCATGTATGACTGGGGTATTTTCGACCCAGAGCAGAAACACTTCTACCTCAATTTTGCCCAAGGCAGGATGTACTACTACGTAGTGGCCAGTGCGGCAGAATGGCGAATTGAGGAAGCGCTGGAGGAGATGCGGGATGTGAAGCTGGTCAAGCTTGACTTCTCCGCTGAATCCAAGTTCGGCCTCATCTCCTTTCTGCAGCGCCACATAAAGACTGAATACAGCACCTATCTCTACCACTTCTACTATGACAACTGTGCAACCAGGATACGAGACATCATCAACGCCGCCACCGAGGGTGATTTCCAAGCATGGGCTGAAGAACAGATGGCAGAGGACTCGCTTCGTTCGGTCACCATCCCTGCCATGATCCACAGTCCCCTGGTCTTCTGGGTTCTCGATTTCTTGCAAGGCAAGACCATCGATAAACCGATGAACCGGTATGAGGAGCTTTTTCTCCCCGAGAAACTCCATCAGGCGGTGGTGGACTACTCAGCTCTCTACCCCCACAAACTGGCCACGTCGACTGAAGTGTTGCAGGAGGTGGATGAGCTTGGTGTACGATTTGCCGTAGAAGAGGGCCGAAGCTCGTTTGTGTGGGCCTACGCACTCGTCGGTCTTGCAATCGGTGCCCTGTTGCTCTTTCTGGAAAAGCGGTTTCCCAGAATCAGGAGCGTCCTTCTGGGCCTGCTGATGCTTGCCCTTGCACTGTTGGGAGCCCTGCTTCTCTTCATGATGCTCTTCTCAGACATGGATATGACCTACTTCAACGAGAACATCCTCTTTGTGCATCCGCTCTTGTCAATTCCTGCTTTTGGCTTTCTGCTGCAACAAAAACAGAGATCCCGCATGGTGGGAATCTCTGCTGTGGTGATGGTGGTGTTGGTGGTGATGAAGCTGCTCATCCCCTCTGCGGCCTTGCAGGACAATCTCAGGACGATTGCCCTTCTGCTGCCGATCTATCTCTCAGGGGCGACCTTTCAGCGCCGTAGCAATATTCAGAAGCACTAGGTCTTCCATCTCAAGCCTACGAGCAACCAAGAGGGCTGGGAATGCCCGCTTTTGGGCGTTGAAATACTCTGCTCGCGCATTATACTCCGCGGCTGCATCTGCAAGCTTCTGTTCAATCGCGTACAGCTCTTCAAAGTAGGCAAGGAACTGACTGTATTGGCTTATGGTAAAGAGGCTTGGTTGCAAGGTTGAAAGCTCCTGATCCAGCTTGCGGTAAGCCGATCCCAGCCTATCCATACCGGCATCCTTGTTGAAAAGACGAAGCGATTCGGAGATGAGGTTCGTTTGCACATCATCGTTGACCAGTTTCACCAGGGCATCGGTATAGAAGAAGCGTTCTTCCATGAGCGTGCGCACCTGTTTGTCAGCAAGCATTGCTTGGCTCTCATAGCGGGTGAGGCGATTCACGTTGTTTCGGTCAATCGCCAAAACCGCAAAAGCCAAGAGGGAAATGACCACCGCAATGCTGATTACAGCACTGCGGCGATTGGGAAAGTAGGGTTTTCTAGAGGACAATCTTTGTTCCTTTTCCTTCATAGAGTGCACCATAGATGTTTGCAGGGTCGGTGATCAAGCCCATGTTGCCGGTGGAGCGTACGAAATCAACGATTGCCTGCACCTTGGGAAGCATTGAACCGGGAGCAAAATGCCCTTCGGCAATGTACGCCTGTGCCTCATCTGTGGTGATGGTATCCAGACTTTTCTGGTTCGGCTTGCCATAATTGAGGCAGACCTTTTCCACAGCGGTGGAGATGACAAAGAGGTCTGCATTCAGCTGCTTCGCCATCAGAGCTGCAGCCAGGTCCTTGTCGATGACCGCTTCACGGCCGCTGAGCATGCCATGCTCATCGCGTACCACAGGAATGCCACCGCCGCCTCCGGCAATCACGATGATCTTGTTGTCCAAAAGACTCTTGATGGTATCGATCTCCACAATGGCCTTTGGCTTGGGACTGGCGACAACCCTTCGATACCCGCGTCCAGCATCCTCAACGCAGTTCCACCCGTCGTGCGCGGTGTGGTAGTCTGCATCTTCCTTGGTCATGAAGGACCCGATGGGCTTGGATGGCTTGCCGAAGGAGGGATCGTCATCACTGACTTCCACCTGGGTCACCACGGTGGCCACATTGGGCTTGAGGCCCAGTTTGGCAAACTCATTGTGCAAGGCCATCTGCAGCTGATAGCCGATGGCACCCTGGGTGTCCGCTACGCAACTGTCCAACGGTACGGTATGGAGAATGGAACGGGAGAATTCAGCCCTCAGCAGGATGAATCCCACCTGAGGTCCGTTGCCATGGGCGATCACCACACGGTGACCAGCTGCCACGAGCTTGGCGATATGCGCCGCGGTTTTGCGTGCCGCCTCATACTGGGCGGTAACCGAAACGTTCTTTGGGTCCTCGATCAACGAGTTTCCCCCAATTGCTATGACAATCAACTTGCTTTCCATAGTAGGAGCTCCTTCTGTACACCAGAGACTAGGTTCTGTGCTTTCATCATAGCATGACTGCAACAAATTGCAACACATTATCATCCTCCATAGCACATTTTCTCCCCGCCATTTGACCCATCCAAGCCCTTTCGGGTACACTCAGCGCCAGAGGGGACACCATGGATTCACAGTCAACACGAATGGACAAAAAGGAGCTCTTCCTTTTCGCGCTTTACATCACCGGCATGATTGTCGTCAACACTGTTGGCAGCAAGATCATCAGCCTCTTTGGGGTACGG
>JAAYQY010000033.1 GCA_012519125.1 Spirochaetales bacterium | reverse complement strand
GACCCGCAGGCTTTGGACGGACTACCCTACCTGCTGCTTGGTATTGCTCCTGACGAGGCTTACCCTGCCACCCCTGTTACCAGTGGTGCGGTGGGCTCTTACCCCACCATTTCACCCTTACCGGCAAGCCGGCGGTATCTTTTCTGTGGTGCTCTCTATAGCGTTACCGCTCCCGGGTGTTACCCGGCGTCATGTCCTATGGAGCCCGGACTTTCCTCACGCGGCCCGAAGGCCGCCCGCGATCATCTAGCCTACCTTGAAATACCCCTACAGCAAATCGTCGAATTCACTGCTGTCGACAAAGTCAGCCAAGCCGCCTTCCTCGATATCAATGTCTTCAACACTCTTGCGGAACTGTTCCTCTGCACCCTCAATCTTTTCATAGAAGAGAATACGGCTGCAATACGGACAGAACTCAATTTCCTTGGCAGCACGAACCACGTTCACAAACTGCATCGGCAGCACAATGTGGCAACCCTGGCAAACAAGCCCATGAATGGGAACAATTCCCTTGCCTTTCTTGTTTTTAACAATATTGCAGAACTTGTTGTACAGATCGACGGTGATATCTCCACCAATATAGCTGTCGCACTTCGATGAGAGAGTTTCGAGCTGAGCACGCTTTTCAGCAAGCAAAGCCTCGATTTTGCTGGCCTCAGAATCAACTTCCTGCTTCTGCAGGGTCATCAGTTGCTCTTTTTCGGTCAGCCTCTCGCTGAACTCATGCACTTGCTTCTCTTTCACATGCAAAAGCTTGAGCAAATTCTGCTCTTTTGCCGATGCATCCTTGATCTCTTTCTCAAGTGCTTCAAACTCACGCTGGGTGGAGATGAGCTCCATCTGCTTTTCAGAGTTCTCACGGGCATGCACTGCATCGTCATACTGGATGCGGAGGCTCTTGAAATCATCCTTGGCAGTTTCACTTCTCGTATGCTCATCAATATATTCCAAGTTGATCTTGTCCAGCAGCTCCTGCTTTACCTTCAGATCCCTCGGTAACTTGACAATCTCATCCTCAAGGGCAAACCGTGCGGTAAGGTCTTCCTGCAATTGGCTGAGCTTTGCAAATACTACTGCTTCTTCCATCATCTTCTCCCTGTATCTCTCAAATGAAATCCTTCAATTTTCTGCTGCGCTTGGGATGTCTCAACCTTCTGAGTGCTTTTGCCTCAATCTGGCGGATACGTTCCCTGGTTACTTCAAAATACAATCCCACTTCCTCAAGTGTCAATGAGTATCCGTCCTCGAGGCCAAAGCGCATCTTCAATACTTCCTGCTCTCTTGCAGGCAAGGTTGCAAGTACATCCTTGAGCTGTTCTTGCAGCAAGGAGTACGCAGTCTGGGTCGCCGGATTCTCCACTTCCTTGTCCTCGATGAAGTCGGAAAGCAATGAATCCTCCTCCTCGCCAACAGGGGTCTCCAAGCTGATCGGCTCGCGGGCGACATTCTTCACTGCCTTGACCTTGCTCTCGGTCCAGCCAAGCTTCTCAGCAACTTCCTCATCGGTTGGTTCACGACCGAGAGACTGCATAAGCATCCTCGATTCCCTTACCACCTTGTTGATCTGTTCGATCATGTGCACCGGAACACGAATAGTACGTGCCTGATCGCTGATCGAGCGAGTGATTGCCTGGCGAATCCACCACGTTGCATAGGTGGAGAATTTGAAGCCCTTGCGGTACTCAAACTTCTCTACAGCCTTGATCAGGCCGATATTCCCTTCCTGCACAAGGTCAAAGAAGTGAAGGCCACGGTTGGTATACTTCTTGGCAATCGAGACAACAAGCCTGAGGTTTGCTCGGATCAGGAGATCCTTTGCATCCTTCATCATCTTCTGGCCGTACTTGATCTTTGTCGAGTGCACCAGGATGTTCTCACAAGTCTCCTCAAACTGATACTCGATCTGCTTCAGTTCCTTGTCAGTAAGCTGCAACTCCCTGATGAGATCCTTGATCGTATCACTGCTGAGGTGCAATTCCTCTTCTATCTTTGCGCTGCGGCTCTGGGTTGCCAAATCACGACCAAGTTGGCGCAGTTCCTTTGCAGAGGTGATGTGCAGCTTGTTCTCAAGCTGCTGCTTCTTCTCTTTGTAGGAGCGGATCTTGTTCTCAGCGTCGACAAAGTCGTGCGTGAACGAGGTGATTTCCTCTGGCTGCAACTCCACTTTGGCGAGTTTCTTGAGCAAGGTACCCCTCGTTTTTGCGAGACCCTCATCGTTGAGTACATCCTCTCCGCTGCTGATCATCTGTTCTTTCTTGGATATATAATTCTTCAACGCAGCCTGCACATCTTTCAGCTGTTCCTTGTAGTACTGTGAATAGCGCTTCTGGTTGGTGACAAGTTCCTTGTAGTCCTTGGCGTTGTACTCTTCTTCCTGGCCTTCGATTTTGGTGTTGAGCGTCTTGATGATCTCGTGGAAACGAGTGATCATCACCCCACTCTCCTGGATTACCTCTTTGATGATCAGAGCACCATCCTCCATCTTCTTGCTCAGTTCCACTTCCTGGTCTGCAGTCAGCAAATTCTCCTTGCCGATCTCACGCAGGTAAAGCCGAATCGGATCGTCACCACTGGTGTCGCTCTTATCGGTTCCAAGAATGGTATTATGGCGGATGTGGTCTATGTCACCATCATGATCGTCAAGGCTGGAGATATCTACAAAGCGTTCTCCACTGCCCACAGAATCATCATCGGTTCCGATGCCGCTCCAAGCGTGCTTGATGGAAGGTGATGCATCCTCTTCATCATCGAGGCTTGCGTCATCCTCATCATCGTCATCATCCCCATCATCCTTGCCTTTTTTCTTATTGGCACTCTTCTCATCATCGTGATGTTCAGGAAAATCATCAATCAGGGCGTCAACGCCCAACTCATCGTCGTCCTCAAGGGAGTCGTCGACAAGCATGTCTTCCTCATCCGGCTCTTCCTCCAGGTCCGTATCGATTTCGTCCGGTGAAGGACCATCCGCATACAGCCCTGCAGCAGGGGGCTCATCATTCTCAGAAACCGCTATCTCAAGGTCACTGAGCGTTTGCATGATTTCATCGACAGCCTCATCCGTGGCATTCTGTGGACCCAAGGCTTTGCGAATCTCTTCCTTGGTCACATGTCCGGTCTCTGCTGAGCGCGCAACCATGTCTTTGACAATGGCCTGCGAAATGTTTTCATCAAGCATCTGTATATCTACCTACCCTGTTTAAATATCCTGCTCAAGAGCTTTCTTGAGTTCTGCGATTTTCGCATCAATCTCAGTCTTCTCCCTGAGCAAATCCTCGATCCCTTCGTCCTCAGTACCATCATGAAGGCTGATATCCAAGAGCCGCTTATTGCTCATCCGTTTCTTCTCATACGTCCTCAGCTGAATACGGTTTACCGCTTCATTGAGCACCTTTTGAGGAGCAAGCTTGAACTCCTCCCTGGCAAAAGAGGAGGCAACATCACTGTACAGTTGCGGATCCTCAATCATCTGAAGGATATACTCGTCATGCTTGCCCACATCTTCACGAGCAGCTTCTTCCAACACATCGTAAAGAGCAACGGCCTCGGCATCCTCCAAATCTTCCACCGCAAGCTTATATCGAGTTTGCAGATACAACTCACGGTTGTTGACCAACGTCAACATTGCATACAGATCTACGGAGATGGTGGCAGGGTTAAGAGGCTTAGCCTGTTTGCCAGTCACCACTGCGACCGTCTTTGCAGGGGTCGAAGCTCTCCGCGAATAATCATCGAGGATCGATGATTCATCCACATTCAATACTGCAGCCAAGCTTTTGATCATATCTTGTTTCTCAATAGCAGACTGCGTTGCGTCCAAATATGGTCTCACAGTGGTAAATACTGCGGATTTGCCTTTGGACGTCAGTATATCATACTTGTTTACCGCATTGTTTACAAGATAACGAAACCCTTGCATCGGCTGTTGCAGTTCCCTTTTCAGTTGTTCTTCCCCATAGGTTTGCACCATCTCCGAGGCATCCTTTGCAGACTTCAATTGCAAGGCAGAGTTCTCCAGACCCAATTGCTGGGCAAGAACCAGTGCCTTCTC
Organism: Spirochaetales bacterium; assembly: GCA_012519125.1. Taxonomy (GTDB): domain Bacteria; phylum Spirochaetota; class Spirochaetia; order Sphaerochaetales; family Sphaerochaetaceae; genus Sphaerochaeta. Next base: position 3,463 of record JAAYQY010000033.1, on the reverse strand, counting down.
TGCAGCTGAAGAGCCTGCACGATCGCTGTCAAAGAGAATTTCCAAGGAATTGCAGTAGCGCCTCACCAATTTTGCCTGCTCTTCGGTAAAGGATGTCCCCAAGGGCGCCATGGCGTTGGTAAAACCGCTCTGATGAAGAGCCACCACATCAAAATTACCCTCACAGAGGATAGCTTTCTGTCCCTTCTTGATCGTATCCAAAGATTCGTAGAGGCCGAACAAATTGTGTTTCTTGCTGTAAATGGCCGTCTCAGGGGTATTGATGTATTTTGCTTTGCTCGTCGAAGAGAGGTCCCTTCCTCCGAAGGCAACCGTTCTTCCCTGCCAGCTACGGATGGGAAACATCAGCCGATCACGAAACAAGGGATAGGAAGTGTTGTTCTGGCTGAACAAACCGCTCTGTCTCAACAGATCATCGCTGTAATGACGCTTGCGAAGGAAATTGTAGAGCCAGGATGCATCGGTAGGTGCATAGCCCAGGTTGAACTTCTCCCACATAGCCTCATCGACCTTACGCTCCTTGAGATAGTCACGCCCCTTCTGTCCAATCGGAGAGGAAACAAGCAGAAAATGGAATGAACCAGCTATCTTGTCATACAGATCATACAAGGTTTCAGTAAGATCACGCTTCTTCTTATCATCAGGAGTCTCCTCGGCAAGCTCAACATTGGCCTTTCTCGCAAGGATTTTCACCGACTCAATGAAGGGAACCTTTTCCATCTCCATGATAAAATCGAACATGGATCCACCTTTCTTGCAGCTGAAACAATAGTAAAAACCTTGGTCATCAACCACAGAAAAAGAGGCTGTCTTCTCTTCATGAAATGGGCAAAGACCCCACAGCCTTCCACCGCGTGAAGAAAGCGTGACGTAGTCGGAAACCACTTCACTGAGACTGAGTCGTGCCTTGATCTGTTCAAGGACCGAGTCTGATACTTTTGCCATGGCCTTTCCCTAGGAACAGAGGATCGGATCTTGGCCTGGCTTTACCCGAAGCAGCGAATCAATCTCGCTTCTCGAATAGTGCCTACCTTTTCCGATTCCAGGACATGACTTCTTCTCAGCCTCCCAGCTCTCCTGACTTTCCATCACGCTTCTCCAAAACGGATACGTGCGACATTGTCTTGGCCTACCCTCGTAGACCGAACAACCCTGCTTGGTAAGGAAGATGCAATCGAAATTTTCGCGTTCCAGCAAACTAATCATCGAAAAAGAACCCATATTCACTTTTCGACAGTAGGTAGCGATGAACTGCTGCTGATCAAGAGAGGTAAAGCGACAGAGCCTTTCAAGGTCCTCATTGGAAAGGAAAACAAACCCCGGTTCGCAGCTGCAGCAGTACGTGCACCCTTCAACACAGGAAAACTGAAGACCCTTCTCATAAAAACAATGCATCAATACCCCTTTTGCCCATATCTGACGGAAAAAAGGCCTTCCTCAAAGAAGAAGGCCTCCAATTTGGAGAGAGAAGGATTCGAACCTTCGAAGGTGTAACCAACAGATTTACAGTCTGCCCCCTTTGGCCGCTCGGGAACCTCTCCATGCCAAAGACAAAAGTACATTACAAAGTATTGTTCCTTTTGTCAACCGACTCTTTAGGATTTTGTAAAAAACTCCCCTTGAGTATGGGGAAATTGAGATAGCTTGACAGAGCGTTTTTCTGTCGGTATAGTGCAACAGTCCAAGCCGACTTAGCTCAGCGGTAGAGCACGTGACTTGTAATCTCGGGGTCGTCAGTTCAATCCTGACAGTCGGCTCAAAAAGCATATCAGGCAACTGGTATGCTTTTTTTATCAAGCAAGCTCATCCTCGATGAGCTTGAGGTCAGCACCGCAAGCCATCAGTTTCTCAAAGAAGTTGGGGAACGAAACGGCTGCACACTCAGCTTCAGTGACCACCACTTGCTCTTGTGCTGCTAGGCCCGCACAAACCAGAGCCATCGCTATCCTGTGGTCATGCGAGGAGGAAACCTCTCCTCCCGCTATTTTGGAAGGCCCTCTGACGGTAAGAGAATCACCATCGATCTGCAGATTGCATCCAAGGAGCGTAAGCTTCTCATACATCTCTTGCACCCGGTCTGTCTCTTTGATGCGAACATGAGCAAGATTGGTGAATGTCGTCACCCCATCCGCTTGGGTTGCCGCAACCACAAGGGCAGGAAGCGCATCAGGAATGTCTCCAAGATCGATGACAAGTCCACCCTTCAGGCGTTGGCCGCCTTCGACATGGAGTGCTCCCTCTTGTTCCTGTGTACTGATGTGCGCTCCCATCTGCTTGAGAATACTCACTACACGTTTGTCCCCTTGCATATCCGCATAGTCAAGTCCAGTAAGACGCAGTGAGGAGTTTGTGATGCAAGCCGCCACCAGAGGGAAGGCAACAGCAGACCAGTCAGCAGGTACTGAGCACACGCCCGGAGAGCGATACGTCTGCCCACCCTCTATGACGAAGTGCTCACAGTCTTGATGATTTTCAACCACAACACCGAAACGACGCATCCATTCAAGGGTCATCCTCACGTACGGCTTTTCCAGTGCGTTCCGAACGGTAAGTGTGGTACTCCCTTCTGCCAACGCAGAAGAGACCAATAAGCTGGATACATACTGGCTGTTGAATCCATCGATGGTAGCGTCCCCCCCCTTGAGCAGACCGCGGATTACCACAGGAGGGGCTGCTTGGTTAGGTCGGGTGAGAAACGCCTTGGCACCAAGGCTATTGAGTGCATCGACCAATATCTTGATGGGTCGCCGACGAATCTGCTCGTCACCGGTGATGACCGTATATCCGTCTACCAACGAGGCAACACTGGTAAAAAAACAGGTGGTGGTACCGCTGTTACCGGTATCAATGCAGGTTTGGGGAAGAGAAAGGTTCCCCCCACTGCCCTGCACTACCCATCTGTCAAAAGATTTCTGTATGGAAATGCCAAAGCTTTGTGCAGCATGCAAACTGCTCAGCCCATCTCCGCTGGCCAAAGGGTTCTGGATGATGGACTCCCCTTTTGCAAGGGATGAGAGTACGGCACAGCGTATCGTATGACTTTTGGAACCTGGAACCTGCAGTGTTCCTTTCAACTCGCTTGGCCTAACCTGTACGCGCATCCCCAATGTCCTCCACACACGTGCCATTATTCACTAAGAGTATGCAGAAAACTGTAATTTTATGCAATCTATATTCTATTGATTAGGTAATTTGTCCCCAAGAGCTTGCAATGCAAGATCCGGTCGAAGCTTCTCTGCACCATCAAGGAAGACGGGAACGGTTTTGTCCAAGGGGCAATTGAGGATTACCAGCATACGGATTACCTTCTCCAACATACCTTCGATCTCCAACTCCTGCATGCAAAAAAGCGGTGTTACCCTGCACAGGGAAGCCTTTCGTAGGCCGGTAGCCGGGTTGCGGCTCTTGAGGTCACCCGTCTGGGTGATCAAAAGGCAAGCTATCTGATCCTCTTCCAAGCCAT
>JAAYQY010000384.1 GCA_012519125.1 Spirochaetales bacterium | reverse complement strand
GGAGGTGTCGGCAAACGTGAAGGGAACCATGATCTGGTGGGTGAACAGTCCCTCAGGAACGGTACCAAAGGTATCGCCTACCCTAAGCTGTGCTCCTACGGCAACGGTGGGGGTAAACTCCCAAGAGTTGTTGGGTATGGGATCAAGATAGACACCACGCTGAAGGAAGAAGCCACACTGAGACGCAAGCTCAGGCAGCGGGTTCTGCAGGCCATCATAGATTTGCTGCAGCAAACCGGGACCCAAGGTAACGCTGAGCATCTCCTGGGAAAATTCGACGACATCGCCAACGCGGATACCGTTTGTCATCTCGAAAACCTGCAGGCTTGCGGTATTGCCGTTGATGCGGATTACCTCACCCTTGAGCCGATCATCACCAACATGGATGTATCCAACCTCATTCTTTGAGATGGCGCTGTCAAACTCGACGGTAACCATGTTCCCATTGACGCCCAGTACACGCCCACTTGTATTTGCCATATCCAACTCCACTAATTGTTCTCTATTTCGGTCTGTATATTGGAGAAGAGCCGCTTGAACTCAGCGTTGCCCTCCTCCCGGGTAAAGAGGCTCTTTCTCTCGAGCATCCTCAGCTTGATTGCATAGCCCAACACTGCTTCAATGTCGAAGGTGTGGAGGGCGCACAGCTCATCAATATAATTCCACTGCAACTGTACCAAGAGCATTTCGGCAGCCAACACATCCTCAAGCGAGAGAGCCTGGCGCACCACATCAGCGATCCGAGCCTCCTTGTCCCCATCATTCTTGTACAATGGATCTGAAAGCGAGAGCTTTCGGCTGCGTTGCTCAGTAAGCTCCTTCTTTACCATGGAGGCAAACTTCTGATACGAGCGCACAAAAGAGTGCGAGCAAGGCTGGCCAAGGAGCACTGAACGAACCAAACTCAAATGCGTTTCACTGAGCTGGCCGGTACAGAGCTTGAGAAAGGACTCTGTGGTGAACGGCAAGCTCCCCTCATAGCGGAGGGAAGGCAAGCTCGCAACCAAATAATAATAGGAAGCCACTGAATGCTCCTTATTTCGCCTGGCCGAAGACGATGTCCGCAATCGCAGGAGAAAGGAACGGCTTCAGCAGAGCGGCAGTCTCTTCGGCACTGAAATCATAGAATCCAGAACCATCCTTCTCAGCAAGCCTGAATCCTGAAGAAACAGAATCGACTGCCTTGATCTCCAGACCTTCCTTAAGACTCTTCTGTAGTTGTGTCTTCAATTGGGCAGCGAGTGCAGAAAAATCCTTCTCCGACAGCTGTACCTGCTTGGAAGCGGAATCCCCTACCGAAGTGACCACCTTTTCGATGAGAGTGACAAGGTCCTTCCCTTCAAAGCCCTTTTCTACGGTCTTTACCAACAAGGCATCAAGCTGGGAAAGAATTGCTTTCTTCAAGGAAAGCTGTACATCCCTGCTGGCCTGCTGAAGAGAGGAACGTGCACTCTGATCCCGTGTATCCATCTCTCTCTGGGCTTTCTCCACCAATGCTGCAGCTTCCTTGCGTGCTTCACGAAGCAAAGCATCTGCCTGTTGCTTAGCATCAGCAATAATCTGTGCTGCTTCCTTCTGTGCAGCCTCAATCCCATCCTTCCGGATGGAAGCAACCAAATCCTGAATCTGTTGAGCCATCTGATTTCCTACCTTATCCTGAGCCTCATGATAGGGGATTACACAATCTTATGCAAGAAAATGCAAAGTCCCTGCCCTGTGGACAAACTAGCAGAATTATGGTCCAAGCACACAAAATTTTCAACAGCTTTCATCAGGATTGTGATTTCTTTTTCCACACATGTGAAAAAGCAGTACAAACATATTCCTCTTTTCACACAAAAAGGGCTTCTCTGGGTGCTCAATCAAAGAATTGCCTGGAAATCTTTTCCCAATGAAAAATTTGGAAGGAGTTCGCTACTCAGGTGTACACCCTCAGGCATATTTTGGTAGAATTATCAGTATGGAACTTCATGAACGCCACCCCCATCTGTATGCAAGCAGTGCACAAAGGGGCTTACTTAGCATACGCAACCTTCAGAACAGCTGTGTACACCTTGTAGCGGGCGAGGACCTTACTTCCTTGATCAAGGCCACGCGATTCTCTTTGGATATGGGCCACTACCCCCATGCAGGGTTGCAGCAAGCATACGAAACAGTCGGACTGGAACTGTTTTCCATAGAGGTATATCGGACTGCCAATGAGGATGAGGATTTGGAAAGTTTGCTCAAAACGTGCAAAGAAGAGCTGGAAAGAGAGGGTGTGAGCCTGTATTGAAGCAAAGCCCCTTCGCCTCCTTCTCATCGGATAGGAGGTGTTCATGCACTACTACCTTCTTACTTCTGTTTTACACTACCAAGAGTGGCACGAGGAACGATTTCTCTTGAAGCTCTCACTTCGTTTGCAAGAACAGCACATTCACTTACTTGATTACCTTGTGGAGAAACCATCCATCGAATTGCTGCTTGCATCCCCTGCAAAGCTGACACTTTCCAAAAAGATGAGAAAGGTGGAACAGGATCAGCTGCCCTGCATCATCTCCCAACTTGGGAGAAAGGGTACGGAATATCGCTATTCAGGCAGCTATGAACTCTTTCACAAGAGTCTGTGTTTCTGCATGCTGGGCAAAACAGGATCTCCTGTCTTGCCCCTCTCTCTCGATGCCATCATTGCAGAAAAGAGACGATTCTCAACGACCAAGCTCACGATCGCGTGCGATGAGATTGCGTAGGCCTTGTACGGTCAACCGTATTGCATCATCCGTGTCATGGAGTTTTGGATTCTCCAGGCCAAGCATCTCGCGCTCCTGGTTTCCTACCACAAAGAAAGCGCTTCCGCACCGTGCACCAAGCCGTGCTGCAACCACAAAGAGCGCAGCGCTCTCCATTTCGCTTGCAAGAACCCCAAGACGTTTCCAAGCTTCCCATTTGTTGATCAGATCATAGCTTACCGGCATGACAGCCGGATCATGCTGGCCATAGAAGGAGTCCTTGCACTGCACTACTCCGGTATGACTTCGCTTCTTCAGCTGAATCCCTGCATCCACCAGAGCCTGCACCACCTCAAAGGAAGCAACTGCAGGGAATTCAATCGGAGCATACTCACGGCTTGTTCCTTCCATCCTCACGGCTGCAGTGGCTATGACCACATCACCACCCATCACATCCAAAGCAATACCGCCACATGTTCCCATGCGGATGAAGGTATCGCTGCCACACTTGTACAGCTCTTCCATGGCGATGGAGGCCGAAGGCCCCCCAATGCCCGTAGAAGTCACCGACACGTGCTCCCCATCAAGGGTACCGGTATAGGTCACATATTCTCGGCTGTCTGCAACCAGATGAGCATCATCCAGATAGTTGGCAATGAGGGGGACACGCTTGGGATCTCCGGGGAGAATGACATACCTGCCGACATCCCCTTTCTTGATATGCAAATGGTACTGGATACCTGTTCCTTCCATGTAATCACTCATAGTAGACTCCTCTTACCCTTGCATAGTAGCATTGCCGCTTTGCGCTTGCAAGCAAGCTCAATAGCCCATGCGTTTGAGCATATCGCTGAGAAGGCGGAATCGTTCCCCCAAGCGCTCACCTTCTCCACTGAGGACATCAGCAAGAAGACGGATATCCGTATCAATCTTCTCATTGCTGGTGCAAACCTCAACCGTCATTGCATCGCCTTGCATGCCGATGCGATCTATCTTGGGATCCGATGGATCATAATACTTGGGAAGACGATAGGCGTCCTGAAAGTAAAGACTGGTCCGGCAGACAAGCAGAGCCAAGTCCAGTACCCGGTGCAAGGGAAGCTCTTCACTCTGTCTCGACCACTTCTCACCGGTATGTCTCCATACCTTTGCACTGGCCTCCACCGATCCTCTGTCATTCCACTGGGCAAGTCCGATGGACAATCCTTTCGCATCACTCTCATTGGCGACCTTGCCATCCACATTCTCATAGTCTTTCACTACGATCACCGGCTTGTGTTTCAAACTGGTAGGAATCTTCATATCAACAGCTCCTTTGCATCTGCATATCGTTCAAGGTACAGCTCTTTGAGCGTCCTCAACTCTTCATCATACGAAGGCACATCCTCTTTGTACTCCAACGCTTCCAACACGGAAAATGTTACCTGTTCTTCTCCAAACCGGGTGTAGTGCTTTTGCAGCTCAGGATAGTTTTGCAATGCACCTACACTGAGACGGAAAAAAAGCGAGTTGCGAGCCGCCTCAAGGTTCTTGGTACTGCCAATGTAGCGATTACCCTCAGGAAGGCAGGTCAGGGAAAAGCAACCCATGGGAGGTTTGCTTTCCTTGTATTGTTGTTTTAATTGTTTCTTATTAATCTTCATATAAAAACCTTTAGTAAATTACTGATTTACTTATAACACTAAAAAACCCCTCTGTAAAGAAGGGCTTATCAAATTTTCAAAGCATTACGTATGTTTTGCCCATACCGCCATCTTCTGGTAGGGCGAACCGATGGTCTTTGACCGACCGTTGGCTACGAAGATACTCCCCTATCCCTTTGCTGAGAATACCATCCCCATACCCATGGATGATGGAGAAGGTGGACATCCCATGCACCAGAGCACTCTCCAATTGGATCTCCAAGGCAGAGATAGCCTGCTCTAGGGTCATGCCTCTCACATCCAAGGTGAGTTTGGGCTCAGCCGCACTTGATTGGAACAATACTGATACCGTAGTCTCCTGTCGTTTCGGAACAGAGAGCTGTGATGCTTTGAGTGTCATGCGCATGCTTCCCAAAGCGACCAGAAATCTACCTTTGCCAAGATCTTTGAGAATCTTGCCTTCACGTTTGGCACTGCCACACAGCACATCCATGCCTTCGCTCAAAATTACTTCTTCTGTGGAAAGTTCTTCTTCCAACTCCAATTCTGCTTGTTCAAGCTCTTGTTCACTTAGCTTGACTTTGGATTCGATGTCCTGGACAAAGGTTTTCACGCTCTTTGTCTTGGTCTTGGTAAGCTCACCCTGCTTGAGTTCACTCACCAAATTTTCCAATTCCTTGCGTTTCTCGAGAAGAAAACGATTCAGTGAGGTCGTCTGTTCCATCTTTAGATGTGTTTCCCGTTGCTTTACCCTGAGCTCCCTCAATTGAAGTTCTTTCACTTCGCGCTGAAGCGAAAGGAATCGTTGGTGCATTTCGGTTTCTTCCCGTTCAAGCTCCCGACGCTTGGCTTCCAGATCCTTGATGATGGAGCCGATCTGTACCGCTTCGCTGCCCAGATACTGCTCAGCCTTGGTGAGTACCTCTTCAGGAAGCAGCATCAGTCTAGCTGTATCGAGCGCATGACTCTCCCCTGGCAACCCTTGTATTACTCGGAATGTCGGAAGATGGGAGTGTTCGTTGAACTCCATTGAGGCGTTGATCACCTCTTGTTTTGCATAAGCAAACTGCTTGAGGACCCCATGATGGCTGGTTACCAGGGTGAGTGCCGCATGCGTAAGACAGTACTCCAAGGTAGATCGGGCTATGGCCGACCCTTCCACCGGATCGGTGCCGCTGCCCAACTCATCCAGGATGACCAGCGAACGGGTGGTGATGCTGCGAAGGATCATACCCACCTGTTTCATGTGACCACTGAAGGTGGAGAGTTCCGCCTCGATGGACTGCTCGTCCCCG
>JAAYQY010000383.1 GCA_012519125.1 Spirochaetales bacterium | reverse complement strand
GCGGTATGAACAAGCCGCCGCTCATACGGGTTCATCGGCTCAAGAAGCCTGCTGCGACCACTCTTGCGTACCTGTTCAGCGGTTTTGAAGGCCATCCTGATCAGTTGCTCTTCATGGCGCATCCGGTAGTTCTCACTGTCAACAACAACCTTAAGGTCCGGATCGATCTGCCCGGCATACACATTTGCCAATAGCTGGATCGCATCCAGATTCTTTCCTTTGCGACCGATGATGATGCTCGAGTTGTCACTCTCGATGTTCAGTCCCAGCTTCCGTTCCTTTCTGAAAGAGATGGTCACTCTTCCCTCATACCCCATCTTGTCGAGGATGGTGGCTACGAATGCCAGAAGCTTGTCTTCAAGGTCACTGTTGATCGGAGCATCAATCTCTGGCTCTTCATCGGCACGGGTAAAGTCAAAGGACTGTTCCTCTACCTCGCCTGCCTCATCAAAATGGATCCTGATGCGTACATTACTCTTTTTGAACAGTCCTTTTCGAACTGGTTCAACGATTTCCACATCGAAATCTTCACGCTCGATATGCAGTTCCTCAATCGCTTTGGCGATTGCCTCCTGCTCGGTACGTCCTTCGAATTCTTTCATCATATGGCTACTCCGTTTTTTGGGGGGACAGAGTCCCCCGCAGTTGATTTTTTCTTAGTGCTTACGTCCGCTTCTTACCCTTTGGTCCAGGGAATTGCTGCACATTCACTGCTTCATTCTCCTTGGCCTCACGCTCTTTCTTCTTGTTGGTGTACAACTGTTGGAAGATGGAGAGGGCGTTCATGACCGACCAGTAGAGGATCAGGCCCGAGGGGGCGCTGTACAGGACAAAGAAGAACATCAGCGGCATGCCGTAGGTCATGAACTTCATCATGCTCTGCTGGCTGCCAGCAGTGGATGCATTCTGGGTGATCTTCATCGAGTAGATCATACTGACTGTGTAGATGATCGGAAGCAAGTGCAACTCATTCCCGAGGAACGGGAGGTTGAACGGGAAGGTGAATACGGTGTCGGGTCGGGAAAGGTCAGGAATCCAACCCGGAATGAACATGGCTCCCCTGAGCTCAAAGTGCTTGTTCAAGAGGCCATAGAAGGCAATGAGAATGGGGAACTGCAAAAGCATCGGAAGACATCCACCCATCGGATTGATTTTCTCTTTTTTGTAGAGTGTAGCCATCTCTTCATTCTGCTTGGTCGGGTTGTCAGGATACTTCTCCTTGATCTCCTGCATTTTCGGGGAGAGTGAAGCCATTTTTGCTGTCGATTCCATACCCTTCTTGGAGATGGGATAGAGGACAAGCTTCAAAAGGAAAGTAAGGATGATGATGCCGATACCATAGTTGGGAATGAATCTGTAGAGCAGATTCAGGATGGTCTTGAGGATGGTCTCAAGCCAGCCAAGCCAGGAACTGCTGTCCAAAGCCGCTTCCAGCTGCAGATTGGCAACTCCAAAACTGTTCTGGGAAGCATCGTTATAGATGGCCATGTCACCCTTGAGCTGCGGACCTGCATAGAAGCGGAAGGTGTCATTCTGAGAAGCACTCTTGATTGCAGGCCTGGAGAGGAAGATGCTGGACTGCATGGGCAGGCCTGCATCGGTATCCTCATTGAGGCTGACGGTGTAATTGGTAGCATCAGGGATGGCAATCAGGGAGAAGTACTTGCCGACCAGGCCAACCCATGACAGTGGTTTGGTGGTGGTGTATGCTCCATTGCTCATCTTGATCTGATTCTTCTTGGTAGAACCATCTTCCTTGACGTAGAACCTTCGATAGTTGTAGTTGTTGTCGAGCGAGGTGAAGGAAGGACCGATCTGCGGCTCGAAGGCAAGCGTGTAAGCAAAGTTTTCGAAGGAGAGGGGAACGGCCTTGTTCTCGCTGTTGCGGGTCGCTACATCAATCTGGAACAGGTAGTCCTCATTACCAAAGGTATACGTCTTGGTCAAGGTGAATGCTGCTCCAGTACTTACTCCATCATCGCCAAGCAGTGCAAAATCCTGGGTGAAAATCACCTTGTTGCCACTGATCTGGTAACGGAAGTTTGCATCAATGGGAGTGGTTTTGTTGTTGCCGGCATAGAGAAGGAAAGCATCATTGGAGCTCTCGCTTCTGAACAGCAACTCAACCGGTTGCCCGTTGTCCAGATGCTCTTTGAGTTTGAATGATTGTATTCCTGCCCCGTTGGGATTGAACTCAATGAGGAAATAGTCAGTAGAGAAGGTGAAAGGAGCTGAGCTTCCTTTCTGACCTACAGCTACCAATGACCCTGGGAGTTGGCTGCCCCAAGCAAGGTTTGAAGAGACAAGTGAAGACTTGGCTGGTTCAAGAGCTGCCAGAGTATCTGTTGTCTTGGGTTGGACACTTTCACTGACAACCTCTGCTGAGGGTGTCGGAGTGAAAAAGGTTGTTTGGATGGTCATGCCTACAGTGATGACCAATACGGAAAGGACTATGGCTAGAATGGTATTTTTGTCCATATCTACTCCTGATGGGTGGGTGTGGTGAGATGATGTTCACAGGAAAGATAGGCACATAACGGATGTCAGCAACAACAGGAGTGGGGAGGAGACTGTCAGAAAGTCTCACGACTGGAGGAAGACCCCAGCCTTTTCACAGAGTGAGAGGAGTTGTTTTTTTTGGGATGCATGGTCATCAACCTTTCCTGGATACGCGATGAATGCAAAATCGTAACCGGGGACCATCCGAGGCTTTTCATTACGCCATAGCTCCTTGATCTGCCTGCGGATTCTGTTCCGTTCGACGGCATTGCCATAGTGGCGG
>JAAYQY010000382.1 GCA_012519125.1 Spirochaetales bacterium | reverse complement strand
TGGCCGTGCAAGGAGAGAGAGGGCCGGATGGCAAGATCAACTTCTAGGCTTGCAATTGCATTGAGGTGATTTGAATCGTACAGATTGTGGTAGATGTAGGTGGGGTCGAGGTAGGCCAAGGTGAGGGAGCTTCCCTCATACATCACATTCTCGGTAATCGCAATCCTTGCCCAGGAGGCGGGTTGGGCTTCCAGGCGATGGCCGAGAAAGAGACGTTGAACAGCGTCTCCTGACAAGGAATTGTTTTCTCCAGTAGGATTTGGCAGGAAGAGATACAGTAGCTCAAGCTTTGCTTGTTCGGCGAAAAAGCTTGCCTTGAGGTGGTTGTGGTTGGTGATATGGCTGCCCAGTACCAGATTTCCGCTCTGTCCGCTTCCCCAGCTCAGTGCACCCCTTCCGGTGGTAAGAGACCACCAGTCGCCTGCCAACGAGAGTTGCGATTCGCGTGGCCAGTCGGCTAGCATGTTGTCTGAACCCGATAGGGGAATATTGGGCAGGAGGTATTTCTGGTAGCGGTAAGCAGTTTGTTGCAGGTACACGTTGAGTGGGGTAAACGCACCAATGGTTGTTGCATTGTCAGTTGGGTCATTGTCATGTGCTGAGGAGACTCCAAGGTCTACGGAGGTGGAGAAGTAGAGTCGGTCGGAGAAGTCCATCTCCATGGTAAAGCGGAAGAGTGGTTTGCGTTCATCGACGCTGTAGAGCCAATCGGAGGGGGTTTTGAATTGGTCTGGATTGGTATGGGCATACCCTTCAAGGTTCACGGTGGTGGAGAGCAGATAGCTGAAGGTGGGGGAGACCTCTTTGAGATCGGTCTCTTCGATGTGTTGCCAAGCTTTGCTTACCAGTTCTGGATACTCAGAAAGCTCGGTGATGGTGGAAAGGATCTGTCTTGCTTCCTGGGTGCTCCAAGGCCTTGAGGCAGAGGGGAGGGCAAGACCAGCAAGCCGATAGAGAAGATCAACTTGTTCGTAGAGTGGGGATGAGAGGCTTATCATACGTGATGAGGGGGAACTTTGGGCAGCGAGGGAAACACAAATGAGCAGTGTTGCTATGAGGAGAGCCAGTCTTTTCATGCACGACATCCTTCGTATGAACTGCTTGGTATTGTAGTGGAAACAAGGGCAAAAGGAAAGAAAGTATCGCTGTATGAAGAGAAAGCTCTGAGCAGGTTTGATAAAAACAACTCAGAGCTTCCTGGTTTGTCAGGCCGACAGGTGTGCTACTCGGTATAGAAGAGGGTCCCTGGCTTGGCGAAAGCGCGCTTCTTTGCGATCAGGAGGTAGGAAACAAATGACGCAAGCATATAGAAGGCGCTGATCAGGATGGCAAAGGTGAAGAGCATGGGGTTGTTTCGGGTAATGCTGAACGCCGGTAGGTTCACACTGAGAATGATGGGGATGGCCAAGATGAAGACAATACCCACCGAGTAGAGGTAATCAGTGGCTACTGGGGTTTCGAACTCCTTGTCGACCACCCGCAGCAAAGCAAGCCCGGTAGGAAGCGTTCCGGTGGCGGTGCCGTAGATTACCAGCATCCTGAAGAACTGATGGTCGTCGTAAATGCGAGAGCAGTACCAGGGAAGGATGATCAAGGTGATGAACATGCCAACCAGAGTGAGGATGAGGATGGGCATCCAATAGCCTTGGATCGAGACCAAGGAGATTGCTCCCAGTGATGAGGCAACAGTCAGGTCAACCGAAAGGCCGCTGAGACGGTTGCAGGTTGCATTATCGATGGTGGTTTCCACCTTGAACGCACGCATGATGAGCTTAACCCCAATGGCACAGAAGGAGCTGAAGACAAAGTTGATGCCCCACAGGCTTTCCGCAAGATCGGACCCGAGGGGACCGATGAGGTTGAGAAGCACCGTAAGTCCGCTGAGAAAGGCCCAGCTTACCAAGTAGGTGCCCATGACAAGGGCTACATGGTAGGTGAGTGAATCCAGTGACTCCCCGTCGGTAGATAGGTAGGACCCGATCGGGCGCTCGGTATCCAGACGACTGAAGAATCCGGTGCGTACGCTTTTGTCGTTCATTCGCTGTGCATGGTCCTTGCCGACCCATCCACGCTTAAGGCCTTGGTTGATCAGCACTACTCCACCGAAGGAACCGATGAGAAAGCCGATGGCAGCCATGGTAAGCCCAACCGAAGAGCCACCACGGAAGCCCATCTTCTCCCATCCTATTCCGATGGAATACGCTTGGCCGGGTCCCAGCTCAAAACCAAGGGGTAGAGTGAAGCCGAAGGCAGGGAAGAGATCGGGTTTGAAGGTTGCGATCATAATGGCGGTGAAAAGCAGGCCGAAGAAGCACTGCAGGCCGTACTGTCCCATTACTGCCGTGATATTTGCTGCGAGTGTTCGTTGACCCTTCCTGTCCTGCTTCTGCTTGGGAGTAACCCGAAGCAACATGGAGATAAAGCTGATGTTGAGCAGGTGATAGACAATCTCACCAAGAAAGTCGTTCTTAAGGCCGAAGAAAGGTGCGATGAAATTGTAAAAGACCAAGAGCAGGATGCCGCTGATGATCGGGGAGGGAATGAGATACCGTTGAAAGAAACGAATCCTTGCGCGTAAGAGGGCCGCGATGAGTAGTGAGAACGAGATGATCCCAATATGGTAGAAAAAATTCCAGTTCATGGTGTTTCTCCCTTTTGCCGTGCTTGGTAGCGTTCCACATACTTGAGAATGGAACCTCTTTGTTGGATGCGAATTCGGTAGAGCTGCTGCTTGTGAAAAAGCTCCACCGTATTTTTTGCATTGATGATCATGGAGCCGATGTCGGAAAAGGCGAAGGCAAAGTGCTCTCCTTTCTGGGTTTTGATGGAAAAACCATCACGTTCCATGTGAAGGGTGAAGTCTTTGGAAAGGGTGCGAAGACGCTTTGCCTCTCCTTTCTGAAAGAGTACTCCCCGGTCGAAGGGGTAGTCCAAATCAGAGCCTTGCTCGCTGGTGATGATCTTCTTCTCCCATGCATGCCACTCAGCCACGTCAGAAAAAGGATGATCACCCTTTTGGATATGGAGTTTGTCATAGATGTCGAGTCTTGCCTCATAGGAGCAGGACGTGCAGCAGATGGTGTTGGCTTTACTTGTGAGCGTACTGATCTTCTGGCAATCCGGGCAGAGATAGAGCACCTGCTCAAGGCCTTCGGCAAGTCGGGTTCCGTGGTAGGGTGCCGGAGTTTGCTCCTGAAAACGCCGGTTTGAGTGATTGAGCACTGTTTGCAAGTGTGCATACAGCTCATCAACGGAGAGGTTGCTGATCTGCTCAACGGTAAGGGTCTCCATCACTCTGATGGTTCCTACACCTCTACGTCGCTTTCGGGCCCAGCGGGGTCTCAGCCCATAGAATCCCTCAAGGTTGAGTAGGACGATGGGAACCTTGAATATTTTCACCAGCTTGGCGATGGCCATGTCAAAGCCTACCGGTTCCCCATCCCAAGTGCGGGTTCCCTCAGGAAAAAGCCCCACTACATCCCCTTGTTTCAGGGCTTCAGAGATGGTCCTGATGGTGTAGAGGTCGCTTCTGCCCTGTTGTTTGGAGATGGCCTGGATCCATCGTTCCATCAGGGATCTGAGGCCGACCATCTTGAACAGATATGCACCAGCAACCCAACGGATATGAATCGGGGAGGCAGAGGAGACAAAGAATGGATCGAAGGTATGAACATGGTTGCCCATAACCAAGAAGGGAGGAGCAAGAGCAGAAAGTTGTTCCATGCCAACGGCTTGGATATGGTGATGGCGCAAGAGGTATGCGCCGTAGGTCGGCTGGGCGAGTCGGATGAACAGGGGTTTTTTCGACACTCGTTTCCTCTCTGTTTAAAATATACCCCAGCCAGAGAAGCCTTGTCCACCGACAAGTGTGAGGAAGCGATGAAAAAGAAGGGGTTGCCGAGTCGGCAACCCCTCAGGACTTTGCGGTCAGTTGGCTTGTTTTGCTTCTATGTACGCCTT
>JAAYQY010000381.1 GCA_012519125.1 Spirochaetales bacterium | reverse complement strand
GGTGTAGGCGTCATCAAACGCATCGAAGAGCGAACGTTCAGAGGTGCAGTTGTGATGTATTACGTCATCTACCTTGATATCTCTGATATGACGGTTATGATTCCTGTGGAAAAATCAAACGAGATGGGGATACGGCCCATTGTGGAGCAGAAAGAGGCACAAGCTGCCATCGATTCCATCTCCAGCAAGTACGAGCCGATGCCTGTCGATTGGAAGGCCCGCTACCAGATGAATGTTGATCTCCTCAAGCAGGGATCGATTGCATCCATCGCCAAGGTGGTACAGGCCCTCTACCACCGCAGCAAAATCAAGGAACTTCCGGTTCAGGAACGCAAGCTGTATGACAACGCCTTGCGCCTGTTGATTGATGAGACCTCGTTCTCTTTAAAAAAAGACAAGAAGGAGATCGAGATGCTCGTATTCTCCAAGCTGGAGAAATAGCATGGCCTTTCCCCAACACGCTGTCATAGTCACCGCTGCAGGCAGCAGCGAGCGGTTCAATACAACCAAGCAATTGGGTGTTAAGAAAGAGTACCTTGAGATTGATGGACATACGGTTCTCTACCGTGCAATCCTCCCCTTTTTGCAGGTACCCAACTGTTGTGCCATCCTGGTCACGTATCCCGAAGGAATGGAAGACCAGTGTGCTGTAGCACTTGAAGACCTCTTGCAACAGAATCTGGTGCCCATCATCTTGGTAAAGGGTGGCCAGAACCGTCAGCAGTCCGTTTACAACGCACTGAAGGTGCTCTCCACCATGGCACTTGGCGCTCAATACATTGCCATTCATGATGGTGCCCGTTGTTTTGTTACTCCGGACTTGATTATCAAGACGCTTGCCACGGCAACAGTGTTCAAGGGTGCGGTTCCTGCACTTCCTGCCACGGATGCCCTGAAAACCATTGATAACAATGGGGTGATCAAAACCCATCTGGACCGCTCACATACCGTGGGAGTACAGACTCCCCAGGTATTCAGGTATCCGGAAATCTGGCAAGCGCACGAAGCTGCCAAAGATAGCCCCACCCTCTATGTGGATGATACCCAGATCTTCAGTGACTTCGGTCTGACAGTTGGAGTGTGTGAGGGCGACCGTGAGAATAGAAAGATAACGTATATTGAAGACGTACCCAATGCAGAAAAGCAAATCGCCGACTACCTGCATGCTCTGGAAGAGGGAAAGAGAAGCGCACACGCAGCTCAAGCTCTTCATCAGGCGATGGATGAGGTACGAAGGGAGCAAGGTAAGTCGTGAGAATCGGAACCGGTTGGGACCTACACCGCTTGGTAAGCAAAAGAGCCTTGGTGCTCGGTGGAGTTGTCATTCCCAGTGACAAGGGAGAGGCTGCCCATAGCGATGGGGATGTCCTGGTCCATGCCATCATTGATGCTCTGTTGGGCTCACTTGCCAAAGGAGATATCGGTTCCCACTTCCCCGATACTGATCCTGCCTACAAGGATGCAGACAGCATGCAGTTGCTGAAGAAGGTTCTTTCCGAAGACCTTCCTCCCTACCACATCGAAAATATCGATACCACCCTCATTTTGCAAACTCCGAAACTCCGTCCTCATATTGAGGCCATTCGGAAAAATCTTGCAAAGGCAATGGGGCTGAAGCTCGAACAGGTATCGGTGAAAGCCAAAACCGCAGAGGGTATCCTTGGGGAATTGGGATCAGGAGACGCTGTCATTGCACAGGCTACTGTGTTGATTTCTTGAAAAACCGTGTTGACATACCCTTTGCAAATACTCTATAGTTGTGCCTGCGCCCAGATGGCGGAATTGGTAGACGCACTAGGTTCAGGTCCTAGCGGTCGTTAAGACTGTGCAAGTTCAAATCTTGTTCTGGGCAGAAAGGCAAACCTTTTACTATAAAGGGTTTGCCTTTTTCTTTTATTACAAGATGGCTGCCCTATACCCTGAGTAAACCCCTGAATCCCCTGGATGCGTAGTAGGAATCAGCTCCATTGTGGTAGAAAAACACCCTATCATACCGG